>CAYGYB010000033.1:0-9748 GCA_964354015.1 uncultured Candidatus Bathyarchaeia archaeon | reverse complement strand
GGCGGTTGAGAATTCGCTTTCCGACAGTTTCTTAGTGAACTCGATGTGCTCTGTTTCGGTTGGGCTGCTTGAGATGCTGAAGGGCTTGCTTAACTCTTTTCCGCCTTCAGCCTTTATCGTAGCGAACAGGAACTGACCTGCCTTGTAGCTTAATGTTGCTGGTCTTGGGAATCTGAAGCTTTTCACGTTGTATATGCGCGGTATGATTTCCTTCACGTAAGTTCCAAATTTCATGAATGCATCCGCAGCTTTTGTGTTCATTCGGAACAATTTCATAATGGCATCGTGTTCCTATTAAAGTTCCTTTCATGGCTTGCCATTGCAGAGCAGTGGTAGTGCTGTTGATTTTGTTGGTTGTTATTTCTATTCTGCATGTCGCCAGCATGAGTAGTCAAGTAAAACGTGAAAGTTGCAGGGGCGAATAATATTATACGTGAGTAATATATTCTATAGAATCTTCTCTTTTCTTCCTACTGTTCTTTTCATCTACCTCCGGTAGCTTTTGTAGGAGAGAAAATCCAGTCAAGTGAAGTTGACTTGTGCATCTGTTGCAGCGAATCACCAGTTCTTCCAAACCATACCTGTTGACCTTTGCTTCCAGAATGGAGTACGCTTCTTCGGTGCAATCATCAGGAGATATGGCGGCGCCGCATCGTGGGCACGAAAAGTCTCCGCTTCCACCTATTTTAGTCAAGTCCAATGCATACATTTGTTTTTGCTTCATTCTCTTGCCTCCTTGTTGGTTTTAACGTTTTCAACCTTCTCCTAAGATGGAAAACTATTAAGCCATTTTTCAAAGTTTCACTCAAATCTTTACCAAATTCACCCCAGATGGCAAAGCGCTCAGAAATAGAACAGAACATTGCGCAGGTGAATGCCGTGGAGAAAGTGAAAGAAAACCCAAAGAATGATATAACAAAATAGGTATAAGATTAGAATTGGCACAAGTGAGGCGATGACTGGATGGACTTAGAAATCATAGTCATAATTACCAATACGTTGGTGGTTCTCGCAACCTTTCTGGCGACACTTTACAGAATAAAAATTGAACGTGACCAAGTACGAGCAGTCAAGCAAAACGTGAAAGCTGCAGAATGCTTAGAATCCCTTCGCAAATACATTCAAACAGAACGCAGCTCGCTAATCGGCATGGATAAAGAAGAGTTGAAGGGATTTCTGGATTATATAGAAAAGTTAGGTAAACGCTAAATCACCGCGTGCGAGATTAAAGTTTAATCCAATGCAAAAAATAATTAGGCTGGTTACGCCTATTACAAGTTGGAGGGGCGAATAATATGGCGGTTGTGAAAATTATCGAGCTAATAGGTAGCTCGCCAAAAAGCTGGGAAGCGGCTACTAAGAACGCATTGGCAGAAGCTGCAAAGACAATTAAAAACATCAAGTCCATTTATGTGAAGAGATGTAATGCAAAGGTGGAAAACAACAAGATTGTTGAATACCGGGCTGTAGTCAAAATCGCTTTCGTTGTAGAAAGAGCAAAATAAGCTGGTCTCAAGCGGTAGTGCTCTTTTCTGGCTTTCCACCTTTTTCTAATCTAGCACACATGATTTAAAATTTAATCTAAAATCCAAAACAAGAAACCAGAGACAGCGCGTGCTTTGGCAAGCTTTGAGAATGTTTAATAAATGCCGTATGGTCGAAGTTGTGGTGAGGTTTGGCTGAATGAAGGTTTTAATTGTTTATGATACCGTCTCTCCTATGAAGGTGACGGCGAAGGTAGCTGAAACGATTGATGGAGTGTTGAAGGAACAGGGAATTGAGGTTGACTCCTTCTTCGTTAAGGACGTTGACAAGGCTGTTGTGAAGAATTATGATTGTTTGATTGCTGGCGCACCCACGATGGCCTTTAGAGCATCGAGCGGGATAATGCAGTTTCTTGATGGTTTGCCAAGCAAAGATTTTTCTGGGAAGCTGGCAGCTGCTTTTGGCACGCAAATTCAATCAAGGATGAGTGGGAGCGCAGTAAAGGGCATAGAGGGCAAACTCAAGGGTCTGGGTTTCAAGCTGGTCACGGCTCCGCTGATTGCCTACGTGGAAGGCGAGAAGAACGAGTGGTATTTGAAAGAGGGAGAACTGGCGAAAGCAAAGAGTTGGGCGCAGACTATTGCTGATGTGCTTTCCAAATAGAGCTTAGTCACTCTTTTTCTACAAATCAGTCACGTCGTCAATTCGTCGTCAAGTTGTTGTTGGATTAAAATTTAGCCCAACAACAACCAAGTTTTTCAATTAGATTTAAAATGCACACACAATTCACAACGATTAGGCGGGAATCTTACGAAGAGCAGAATCATCCGAGTGTTGAAAATCGTTTTGTAGATAGATGGTTTTTGTAGAAAGCTGTTCTAAGTAAAGCTTTTATCTCTGCATCTAACAAATGCATCAACGCTTGTTCCTAAATAGGTCAAGTGGGAGAGGGGGTGAAGGAAATTTGAAGTCTCGGTCTGTGAGTATCGCTTGGAAGATTATGTTGGTCCCGAACTTTGCAGTCTTGCTCTTTGGTCTAGTCTTTACGTTTATTCCAGATGTTATGTTGAGTAGTGGTTTCGAGTCGTTCACTGGGCAGAGTTGGAGCGCCTTCGTCTCCGCTAGCCCTAAAACCGCTGATTGGATTTTGTTAACTGCTGGCAGAATGTTTGGAGTCCACATTCTTGTTATCGCAATTCTATTATTCGCCATAACCCTTACGAGTTTTAGAAGGGGAGAGCGCTGGTCTTGGTATGCACTTCTGATAAGTTCCAGTCTTGGTATGATTCTTGATATAGTTGCTGTGTATATCATGGGGCTGATGCCTATTGTAGCTATAGACATAGGCGTGCTATTGCTTGTTTACATAGCATCAGGAATTTCTGCAAAGGATATTCTCGGCAAGAAATCCACCTGAGTTTTTACTGCATAGAATGTGGCGAAATCTCCCGCGCAACCTTCCCCCTTTCTTTTTGTTCCTTCACCGAGAATTTGTTGGATTAAAATTTAATAAAAAAAATAACGCAAATCGGAGCTGCTTGAGTAAGGTGACGCTCAACTACTCAAAGGCATTTTGGGTATGAAAAAAGACGTGTATTCTGATATGGAACACGCTAAATACCCTGTTCAAAACATGAAAAAAACGCCGTAGGGGCAATAAAACTGGGCACTACCTCCTCAACAAGACAGCACATGTATGCAGCGACCGCTGCAAAATGTTAGAGTGTTTCGAAGTTGGAGACTTGGGATGTTAATCTTGATTATGAAAAGTGTGTGGATGCACGAAAACGTGTCTGGTTAATCCCAATATCTTCAAGCTGCTGTCCTTCTCTAACAAGTGGGACCGCCACTTAGATGAGCAACAGCCATTATATCCAAATTGTGAATGTCGCTTTCTATATAGAATAGTGAGTCATCTATATATTATTTGGGAATCCCTGATAAGCTTCTTTACCCCTCAATTAAATGGTGATAGAAATGGAGCGGAAAAAACACAACGCTAAGGCAAAAGGAAAAAGCAAAGCAGAAAAACCGTTGTTCTTTGTTCACATCTAACTTGCATATGCTTCGAGATTGAAAGTAGAAATTGGCACGGGAAGATCAAATGAAAAAAAGCACGAATCAAAATAAGTCAGGCATGATTGACTGGATGTTGTCCATTGATTTTGACCCAGTCGAAATAATTCGTGTAAGACGCGATATGCCAACTGCGTATGCATCTCTATTGGACGAAAAAGCCATTAGACTGAAAAGAGGTGATTGATTTGTTATCACGAGATTGCGATGGATGCTTCCAAATAAGAGCGTGCAATCAACGGTACCGCAGAGTGATGAACGGCGAAAAAGTTTACTGCCCTGATGGTACGGTTCACCTCGTAGATTGTGCATCCAAAATTGAGATTCCAGTCACTGTTAGTCAAGCCTGAGTTGTTGTTGGATTAAAATTTAGCTTTAATCCCAAACCAAAACTAATTTTTTGCGCAAATCAGTATTTATTGTTGTTTTCATTTCTATAGTGGTTTCACAGGATATTTTGAAATGCACTAATGCGAAAATAACAGGTTAGCATCTATACTTTTAGTACCTCTTCAAAATATTGCGGCGTTTGGAATAACACGTTATTAGCCCAATTCCCAGCTTCTATAGAAAGGAGACTGTATTAACTTTGAAGTGTCCTGTGTGCAACGGAAAATTAGATATCGACATCCGGTTAAAGTCGGCTCAATGTCATGATTGCGGCTGGAGCAAACTCTTCCACAAGGAATAGTGCCCTTCAAGCCTAATCCAACAGTGCAGAACCTCGGCTCTAGAAGCGTTTTATCGCTGCTGCCAACTGGTTCAGGTTTTTTATTGTCTGGTCTGGGCAAGTCTGCTCTATTTCTTTTTGCCTGCGTCTTTCAATGTATATGGTCTTCATTCCCATGCTTTTGGGACCTTGAATATCCGCATCTACAGTGTCACCCACAAACACCGTGCTCTCAGCGTCAACGCCCAATTTTTCCAGTGCTCTCTGAAAGATTTCTGGGCTTGGCTTCCGCTTGTTAACTGCACCCGACACGATCACCACATCAAACAATCCAGCTAAACCATGCCTCTCCAATAACTTAAACACGCATTCAGGAATAGCATAGTTCGACACTATCCCCAACTTGTATTTTCCATGCAGCTTCTCCAAGGCATTTCTCGCGTGCTCGTCTATGCGCACGTAACGCATAAACTCCTCGCAAAACGCAAGCGTCGCACCGCACACCATATCACTCGAAGCGTCAAAATCGTAGCGTAAACTACGCAGTGCATTCGCGATACGCAGGTTGAAGTGCGGCTCTTCCATATGCGCGTCAGCCGCAGCGTAAAGTGCGTCTCGAGCCTCAATGTAAGCAGCGTTGAAAGTGTCAAATGGCACGTTAATGCCGTTGTGAACCAGAAACGCGTGCGTCTTTCTTAGTGAAGGCTGGTAAAACGCGTGGTCATGCTCTATCATCATCAGCGTGTCAAACATGTCGAACAATACAGCTTTAATTCGCATCCGCTTTTTTCCCAAAATCCAAACAGCGCCAAGCTTTAAAACGCTTTTGCCGCCTTAAAGCCATTTCCCATTATTATCCATAACACACTGTGCCGCTTTTCCTTTTCAAAAACAGAAACTAAGTGCTATGGTTAACGAGTTTTCTATCTTTGCGCAGTCGAAGATAACAACTTGTGGAAAAAATGGCTAGTCCCACTCCGAGAATCACTGCTACATAGTGAGGTAGTGGCCATGCAGTTTCCTCGTCAACCACAAAGAAATCAGGCAACAAAACAACACTAAAGTTATTCTCCTTCAGATAACTCATTTGCGCGCGGAAATTTTGAACAGTAATATACGTTTCCCTTGACGCGTTATCTGAAAGAAAATGATACGTCAAAACAACAACTTCATCTCCAGTAGAATGTGAAAGAATTTGTTTAAAGGAGTCTAAACTCTGATTAGTAATCTGCCATGAGCAGATGCAGTATCTTGCGTTTGGATCAGAGTCGTTTAAGCGGTAACCTTTCGGTTTTGCTTCTCTGGCGCATACGTAGCCTGCATCTTTAACATAGTTCACGATTGTATCATTCCATTCGCCAAACGCGTAAACGAAAGTTCTCACGTTAAACCCCATCTGCGCCAAAGTATTCTTCGAATCAACAATCTCTTCATGCAACTGGCTGCTTGTGAGGTTCAACATGTGCGGATGAGTTTTTGTGTGACAAGCAATATCCATTCCATGCGCCTGTAGCTCTTTAAGTTCCTCAACATTCATTCTACCTGCAAAAGTTCCTCTGTCTAACCCGATGCTGCCTGTGGTAATCGCGAAAGAAGCCTTAAACCCAAACTCTTTCAAGATGGGGAAAGCCACGTCATACTGGTTCTGCCAGCCGTCATCAAAAAACAAGCAAACTTTTCGCTTAGACCCTGACTCTTCAGCGGCGTATAGCGTAGGCAAAGCCGAAGCTGCGGTAAGCATTATCAAGAGGCAGAATGAAGCCGCCAAGCTAACACGTTGTTTGTGCTTGTCAATTTTCCGCGTCATTCTTACCTTTATGCTCCTCATCTTTCTTAAGATGTTGCAGGCTTTCAGGCTTTATGCCACATCCCCTTTTTGCCCATAGCATACTGAATCAGCGTTGTGAATTTAGCGAATATGTTAATCAACCGCAGTAAAAAGTAAAGCGGCATGTACCGCAACAATTGTCGATGATTATAATTACTGTACGCGAATTTCAGGGCTACCGCCTGCTGAATGAGACCGACCAATAGCACTAACAGCATAAACATGGCTAAATTCAGGAGAAAGAATATGCGGTCAGGTGCGAACCAAAAGAAAAACGGCGTGCTCAACAACGCTACCAGTTCCAGCGCTGCGCCAAAGAAACCGGGCACCAGACTGTACCACAAGAGCGCGGTCAACCAACGCCTATTCCACAACAAATCCCTGTGAATCGCTAACTGATTGTGCAGCCAACCAATCGACCAGCGCAGGCGTTGACGCCAAAACCACTTCAGCGTCGTTGGCGCCAAAGTCGTGCTTCTTGCGTCATCATTATAGCCAATTTTCATGTTTTTCTTTTGCATCTCCAACGTGAACTCTAAATCTTCAGTCACCGACTTCGCTTGCTTCTCATTCAGCAGCTGCCGCAGTACTTCGCTTCGGTAGAGCCCCATGGGACCAGGCACAACGGTTATGGCGTTGCCTAAAGCTTCTGCTCGCCTCAAAATGCCTAAGCCTTGGCTGTATTCTAACTGCTGCAAAATCACAAACAGTTTGCGTTCCTTTACTCCGTCTGAGGGGTGAATGTAGCCGCTTGCAGCTAAAGTTTTAGTAGCGTGCATGTAATCCACAAGTTCAGTCAAGCCCTGCGAACCCCAAAAAGTGTCAGCGTCAACAACTGCCAAGTACTCGCCCATGGCTTTGTTCACTCCAGTTCGCAGAGCTTCAGCCTTGCCTAAATTCGCCGTGTGCCGCACAACCTTAGCGTGAATGTGTGCCAATTCTCGGGGTTTAGAATTTATTGCGGACCAAGCAGCCTCGTAAGTGTTATCCGTGCTGCCGTCGTCAACAACAATGATTTCGCTGGAACCGCGAAAGTTGACGGCGCATTCAAAGAGGCTGTTGAGGCAACGCATGATGTTTTTTTCCTCGTTGTACGCGGGAACCACAAAAGAAACCATGGGGTAACTGCGTTCAGTTTTAGGGATTGGCTGGTGCTTCCACACCCAAGAAGCGACCATTAAGAAGCCGCTTACTCCAACGGCGAAGAACACGTACCATGTGTAAAAGAAACTTAAAGGCAGGCTCCAAATTAAAGGCGAGGGCTGAGTAGACGCTGGATAACGAAAAACGTCAATTAATATGAACCTGACAAGAGAAGGGTACCATTGCCAAATGATGAAGGCTAGGATAAACGGCAAGATGAATAGCCAGTGTGTTCTCTTGACCTTCGTTCCCTCCTCCTCTTCTTCTCGTTAGTAGCCTTCTCATACTGCTAACTAACAGGGACTCATAAAAATGATTAGCGTCTGGGGAATATTTCTTCGGGCGGAATATTTTGATGCTTCTGTGTGGGCGGTTATGGCGTGTTGTGGGTGTCATGGGTGTGAACTGGATATATTACGAAATTGGAAAAAGCTTTATATTGTATATGCTGACATAAGATTCACTGTTCATACAGGAAACCCAAAATGAAAAGCACCCGCAACATTGAAGAAATCCGCTGGCAAGTCTTGAAAGCCATGCTGGACGATTTTCCTTCGTTAAGAGGCAAAGTTAAAAGCTACATTGAAAAAGCAGAAAACTAAGCAGCGTTTTAAACTGCGTTTTGCTTCTGACTTTGCCAATGAAAAGCGTATTTGTAACAGGAAAAAACACTTTTATAATAACAAAAAAAGTTTTAAGCCTTTCTAAGCAGGCTTTGCGGGGGAATTTTGGCGCCGTTTCTGCCATTTTTGGCGTTTTCATTTTCATCGTTTAACAGCGCCTTTAGCTCCGAAGATCTCTGAAGGAAGTCTACGCCCTTTTCCGTTGCCACATACACCTCTTTCGTCTTGATGTCCAGTTTGTCCAGTAAGCGTTTTTTCAGCATGTATTCCAAGTACTCGCTGAGTTGCACGAAGCTCAGGTTTGCCTTGTACATGATTTGAGTTTTTAAGGTTCCATCTTTCGCGATTTCTAAGATTTCAGCTATTATGCTGAGTTTGTCTCTTCTTTTGGATGTTGTGTCCCTTATCCACGAGTTCACTTCTATTTCCCTCTTTTAGAATTGTTTTCTATAACTGAGTTCCGTGTAGAGCGTTTTAAGTCGTGTTTCGCACGTCTGCATATTTCGAATGTGGTAATATTCTAGAACAATCTTCTATACCACGCACATAGAAGCCTTTATTTTATCCTGATGAGAGATTCAAAACTGGTGAACCCAGTGTTAATAGGCATAATCGCGGATACGCATGATAATTTGCCGATGGTTGAAAAAGCTGTGGAAAAACTTAGCGCTGCAAAAGTAACGCTTGTGCTCCACGCAGGAGACTACGTAGCGCCCTTTGTTATCCCAAAATTCAAAGCGTTAAACGCTAAGCTCATCGGCGTTTTCGGGAATAACGATGGCGACCATGAGTTTCTGAAAAAACGGTTCAGCGAATGCGCAAACTGTGAAGTGCGCGGCAGATTCGCCGAAGTAAACGCGGATGGTTTCAAGATTGCGCTGTTGCATGGAGACGAGATTGAGCTTGTTGAGGCGTTGGTTAATTGTGGAGGTTTTGATGCTGTTGTTCACGGTCACTCGCATGCAGTAGGCGCCACAAAGAAAGGGAAAACGTTAGTGGTTAATCCTGGCGAAGTCTGCGGATACTTAACAGGCAAATCCACCATTGCACTGCTGGATACCGTTAAGCGCGAAGCAAGAATAGTTGAGTTGTAAACGTTTGCCGTACTAGTGCTCGGAAAAGTCTATAGCCCCCTTATTTAAACTATAAATAGGCAGTGCCTAGCCGCTCGGAGCAGTCTATGGCTCCCTTATATGGAAGGGCGGTTCTAAATGAGCTCTCATGGAGGATTGACCGCAAAGTTTTTACTCGTGCATTTGCAATATATTCATTTGGCGATGCTGTTGTGTAGGAAATTGCTTCTTTCTGGTGCGATTATTTTTGTTTTGTTATGTCTTTCTTTAGTTCCTTGCGCTAGGGCAGTGTCGATGTGGAGTAGAACATATGGAGGAGCAGGGAGTG
This sequence comes from uncultured Candidatus Bathyarchaeia archaeon, assembly GCA_964354015.1. GTDB lineage: Archaea > Thermoproteota > Bathyarchaeia > Bathyarchaeales > Bathycorpusculaceae > JAOZHU01. The sequence continues at coordinate 522 of CAYGYB010000033.1, read as the reverse complement.
AGTTGGCTTATTCATTAATTGCTACGTCTGACGGAGGATACGCAATAGCAGGCTACACAACCTCGTTTGGTGCTGGCAGCTACGATTTTTGGTTGGTCAAAACTGATGAAAACGGTATTGTCCCAGAGTATTCCTCCTGGCTTATCCCCGCATTAGTGCTGACGGCAACTGCATTCATCATAATCAACAAAAAGAAACTACTCCATAAACGCTAAAAACAGCCTTCCTTATGCAAATATATACACCCAGAGTAAAATTCCTGCTTGGCTAGCTCGGGAACGCCTACTCCTCCATTACAAATAGGCTGAAACAAGCATTTCACGGGCAAAGTCTATGCAGCTTTGTTGTAGGGTTCTCTTATTCGGTTTGCACGTATAAAGAGTTCTTTTAGTTCCTCGTCGTTTGCGCCGTGGCGCATGGGCGTTAAGATGTCAACGAGGTTGTCGTTTCTCATCAGGCATGGCTTCAGTTTGCCGTCGCTGGTTACTCGCAGTCTGGTGCAGTGCGCGCAGAACTCGCCGT
>CAYGYB010000032.1:6947-9822 GCA_964354015.1 uncultured Candidatus Bathyarchaeia archaeon | reverse complement strand
TTTTCAACATGGTTTTGGAGTGAAAAACCGCCAATACGGACCTACCCCTATAGGTTTCTGCATAGAGTTTCTATTAGGCTCCAAATATGATGGTGCGTGGAAAATTAGATGAATAAACAAAAAAAGAAAAGTTGTTTTGGGAATTAGTGAAGATTTTTAGCTTGTAAGCTTAATATCTTCGTGGGGGTCTTCGTTTTGCGTAACACTCACGGCAATAAACTGGCCTGCTGCCATCTGGCTTGAAGGGAACTTCACATTCCTTTCCGCAGTCAGCGCAGGTTGCCTTGTGCATCTCTTTGTGATACATTTTTGCTATTTCAACTCCTTATACCATTTCAGACAAAAATTGCTTTTTGCCAATTCTTCTATTCTAGGAACTCCGTATTAAACTTATGCATCCACAAAACAATAAACAACATCTGTAAAAGACGCTGCAAAGAGTGAAATGCCAAAAATGGCGGCATAGTTCACAGTTTTTTTGCTTCTATGAGGGTTATTGTTTCGAAGAAGGGCAGGGCAGTGTCTGCAATCACGCTTGCTTTCATGCCATGTTCCTCAAATTGTGTTAATGTTTTGTCCACACATGCGAGTGTAGACTGCATTAGAAGAATGTGACCTGTTGGCTTCAAGTGCTTTGCTATTTTTGCCCAGTTGCTATGACGGTGTAGGTGTCTCCGTCAGCTGCTGTGTTTACGAACCCGTCCCCGTTAGTGTCGAACCACATCACAATAATCCAGCCATAGGGATATGAATTGAGATTTGAGTAGATCGCCGTGTCAAAGTATTTTCCAGCCGCATACGTGCCCTTCCACCCGAAGCCATAGCAGAGCATTTCGTTTCTGCCGTCGCCATCGCGGTATACTTCGATGACGAACATGTCCCTGTTGTTGTTTATCGCTGAGGAGGGCAAGCTAGCTTCCAATATGCTTGTTCCGTTTCTAAACTGGAAGTAGCATGTGCCTGCGTTCTGGTAGAACATTACTGGAGCTCTATCGCCAGTTGGTGTTGCCGCGCTTTCAGCGTACGCTACGACTGGATTTACAAAGGGTCCACCGAAGCTTATTAGTCCTGAATTCGCAGCTCCTAAGGGTTTTCCAGATGTCTGATTGACGAATGCGCTGTTGGTGTCGGTTCCTTCGACGACTGTGTCGAGTTTTGTGTAGATAAATGCTGAAGCGGTCCAGTCGCTAACCATCGCTGAAGAGCAGCCAAGAGGCTTCGGCGTTTGCTCCGAAGGATAAATCATGCGCACACTGTTGAATTTGAAGGCATTATCAAAGTTCCAGATAAAAGTTGGACTAAACGCGTACACCTTGCGACTTGTTGAAGCTACGTAGACTACACCGTCAGCAACAGCTGGAGAAGAATACACATTGCTGCCTGTTGCGTAGCTCCATATGAATGCGCCGTCCGCAGCATTCAAACAGTAAACCTTGTAGTCGTTTGAGCCCACGAAAACTTTACCATCAGCAACAGCAGGAGAAGAATACAAAATGTTGCCAGTTGTGTAGTTCCATATGAACGTGCCGTTTTCAGCATCCAAGCAGTACACCTTGCCATCCAATGAGCCCACGAAAACTTTACTATCAGCCACAGCAGGAGAAGACTGCACGTTGCCGCCGGTTGTGTAGTTCCAAATGTGCGCGCCGTCTGAAGCGTTCAGGCAGTAAACTTTAGCATCATCTGAGCCTACATAGACTCTATCAGCAACAACAGCAGGAGAAGAATCCACAGAGTTTCCTGTTGTGTAACTCCAATTGAGCGTGCCCTCAACGTCGTTCAAGCAGTATAAATTACCGTTCCTTGACCCTGCGTAAACTTTGCCGTCAGCAACAGCAGGAGAAGAATACACCAGTGCGCCTGTTGCGTAGCTCCAATTGAGCGTGCCCGTAGCAGCGTTTATGCAGTAAATTTTGCTGTCATATGAGCCTACGTAGACTTTGCCGTCAGCAACAGCAGGAGAAGACGGCACTGCGCCGCTGGTTGTGTAGTTCCATATTGACGCTCCACTAGCAGCGTCCAAGCAGTAAACCTTGTCATCCCATGAGCCTACGTAAACTCTGCCATCAACAACAGCAGGAGACCGCGCGTCATTGCCAGTTTTATAAGTCCATATTAATGCTCCCGTAGCAGCGTTTAGGCAGTAAACCCTGCCGTCATTTGCGCCTATGTAGACTTTGCCGTCGGCGACAGCAGGAGAAGAATACACGTCGCTGCCAGTTGTGAAGCTCCATTGGGTTTGGTTTGTGCTTGGGGCTGTGGATGTTGAGTACCCACTATGCTGCGCGTCATGACGAAACATGGTCCAGTCGTCAGTTCCCGAACCGCCATCAGCCATTGCAAATTGCATCTTCGGAATACCTGCGGCAAAGAGAGAAAACATGACGATGAAAAGTAACAAGCTTAAACCTAATTTCCTGTTCCAACCACAATTACGCATGTGCATATACAATGCTTCTTTCCCCTTTGTGTGTAGGCACCTGTTAGTAGTTATAATTTTTGGTGTAAGCAATAATCAGTTTCCTTAGAAAGAAATAATTGCGAAAGCAAACTTATCAAACGCGAGCTAACGACCAGCCCTGCGTCTTGTAACTTCGCCTTATGCGGCTTTTATTAGAGTTATCGTTTCGAAGAAAGGCAGAGCAGTGTCCGCAATCACGTTTGCTTTCAGGTCATATTCCTCAAATTTGGTTAAGGTTTTATCTACAAATGATAGTGTAGACTGCATTAAGAGAATGCGACCTGTTGGCTTCAAGTGCTTTGATGCTTCTGGAATAAAGCGGTCAATGATTTCCCGACCACTAGCGCCTCCTGCCCAAGCGTGCCCAATCCAAGAATCCGCTTCACTGCCCTCCGTGGGCAAGTAAGGCGCATT
>CAYGYB010000032.1:0-6847 GCA_964354015.1 uncultured Candidatus Bathyarchaeia archaeon | reverse complement strand
TTCTCAGCGAAAAGAAACGAGTCTTCAGCAGGCTCGTATACATTTTCATCAACCACAAACACAAAATCACCGAAAAAAACGCGTTTACTCCGTGAAGGCATTGGCTAACGCTCCAAAATCTTTAGGCGCCAACTCACGCACGCGCCGCTCACCAAACGGCAAGGCACAAGCGCGCTTTTTAGCCTCTTCCTTCGGCACGTTAAGCGTGCTCTTGAGGAAGGGCACAAGTGCGTTGCCCAGTTTCTTGTTGCGCTGGTTGAAAAGCCACCGCACCATCCGCTTGAATAGCACTGCATCCTTCACTTCGAAAGGCGCCGTTTCCCAAGGCACTAAACGCACGATTACGGAATCAACTGCAGGCTGAGGATAAAACAGCTCTTTAGGCACAGCATCAAACAACTCAACCCCTGCACTGTGATAAGCAACAACTGTAAGCCACCCGTAAGCGTCACTGCCCACACTGGCAACAAGCTTGTTGGCGAATTCCCGCTGCAAAACCAAAACCGCACACGCAACCCGCCGCTCAAGAAGCCACAACACCAAACGCGACGACAAATAATAAGGCGGAATCGCCACGACCTTGTTGAACTCAGGCAAAGCAGCCTTCAACACGTCGCCTTCTATCACAGTCACGTTGCCAGCGCCGCTGAGCTGCTCGCGCAGCACCACCGCAACACGCGAGTCCTTCTCAACCGCCACCACGCCCCTGCACTTGCCCGCTATGAAACGGGTTAGGAAGCCGAATCCTGCGCCCGCATCCAACACCACATCTGCCTTGCACAGCGAAGCGTAATCGCTTAGCAACGGAAAAACCGCTGGCTCAACCATGAAGTTCTGTCCCAAAAGCCTGTTCGGAACAATTCGAAACCTTCGAAGCAGCAGCTTCGCTTCATCAACACTCATAGCTAATGCTCACGCGTGAACAAGCGGTACTTACTGTCGCCCTCCAACTCCTCCAACACACGCTTAGTAATCAACTTCACAGGACTAGGCAACTCAGTCCGCTTCTGCAAATCCTCATAACTCTCAAACGGTCGGCGCTCGCGCTCATTGATAACTTGCCACATGTACTTCTTCCCAATCCCAGGCACCAACTCCAACGCATGCATCCGTGGCGTAATCGCACGAGCAGTGTTAAAGAAATTAACAAACCAATCCTCACGGTTCAACGCAATCCGCGCAATAACACTGGAAAGCTCCGCCTTCGCAGCACCCGTCAACTCATCATAACCCACGCGGCCGATAATGTACGTAACCTCTTCACGCGACTCCTTCCCCACATAAACACGGTCACCAGCCTTAAGCATCAAGCCTTCCTTCACCAGCGCTTCCAGCAACGTGAAAAACTCTTCCCCGATGCACTGAATCAGCGCTCCCGCTCGGTAGCCTGCCCTTCCAGCAGCACGCAGCCCTGGGCGACCGTGTGGCAAGAAATCTAGCACGTAAGCGTACTCCTCGTACCGCTTCTCCATAATAGTTCCCTAATCTCCTCTATCATATCTCGCTATCTGCTTAAAAATTCTTGGCTATTTCCGCTATTCCTTCGCCACTCTGCTCGCGTTCAAAAGCGCAATAACGGCTTCCAACTTTGCAGTTTCGATAATTTTCTTTCCGCCAGCCAGAAAAACCCGTAACTCATCAACGCTCTCAGGCGCGCAATTAATCACCTGAACAGCCTCATCCTCATCCAACCCAAACTCCTTCACCAAACGCTCTAAAAGTCCCTCAACAGCCGCCTCATCAATCTTAGAAAACTTGGAAACGTAATCAAACGTGCGCCGCTGAAACTGATCCAAATTCTCTTCACCCATAGCCAACAGTTCCTTCTTAACCTGCGGCAACGTAAGCTTCTTCTCGCTCAGCTCTCTTTCACTCATACACTCAACTACCGCCCTTATACGGCTCCAAATGCTCAGAACGCACAATAACATCCTTAACCGCGTCGCCCTGAGGCACACTCACCACGTACCCGCGCCCTCGCTTAGCCTTCACCGTGCCAATCTTACCGTGAAAACGCTTATGAGGCAAACTCTTCTGCACACTCGAATCAACTTTAACAACCACTTGAGAACCAACCTCATAAGCAATCAATAACTTGCCAAGCTTCGGCCTACCCTTGTCTCTAGGCGCTTTAGTGGAAAGCTGACGCGTACCACGCCTATAACCCTTCGACTTCTTCACTTTTTTACCTCACCAACCTCATCCATAATAACGTTCAAAACATCAAGTTTAAGAGGCTTCGCTCTGTTACCAAGCAACTCCGAAACACTGGGCACAGTTCTTCCTTCATCCCCAGACACCAACTCTTTAACGTAGAGGCCTCCCTGACAACGAATTTGCATTTCAGCCTTCTTAGGTGACACCTTCTTAACTTTAACCTCATATATGTACTTTTCTCGGGTTAAATCCGCACGCCTATGCAGAACACGCAGCGGCGTCTGCTGCTTAATCACAGCGTTACTCAGCTTCTCCGCCACAACGCGTAAGCCCTCTTCAGACACATCGCCTTCAAACTCCACCAGCACGCGGTACTCCTTCTGCGCAGACTCAGCCTTCTTCAACCGCCGCACAACATCCTTACTGGTGAACCGCAAATTCGAAACCTCAACCTTGTCTTTGGCGGCAACGTTAATGATTTCTTTGAGCTTCCGCAAATCCAAAAACCGCTTCCGCGGCTTGGAAACTTCAACCACAAAAGGCCTGCCAGTGCCCAGCATCCGCGCGTCAATATCCTCACGTCCAGAAGCGTGAAAAGCCGTTTTCTCGCCTTCAGCCGCCATCAACAGCGGCTTCGAAACCAGCTCCTCCACCGATTCAGGATAAAGCAGTCCAGTTCCGCCGCATTTCGCGCAGCCTCTTCCTCGGCAGCTGGAACAGAACCATTTCGACTGCGGGATGTCCCTAACGAGCTTTCGGTAGCGACCAGCAACAAACAGCGGGTTCACCTGAAGCTTGACGCTTTCAGTGAATGGGTTAACGAGTATAACCAAGTCTGGTGTGCGGTACTCAACGGTTTTTCCAGTCTGCGCCTCAACGCTCTTGCCCAGTAAACGCCCAAACTCGTGGCGTATACTTTCGCCGTAACTCACGTTAAACGAAGCTTTAAACTCGTCTTCACGTTCCTCCACCACAACGGGCAACTCTACGCCCACAAGAAAAGTAGTGTACTCATAGCTTGCAATTTCCGCTAAAGCCTTGCGCACCAAACCGTCAACAAACTGAAACTTGCCTTCACACAGAAAACACTGTTGAGCCTGTTTGGGAACTCGCTTTTTCAAGTGCCGAAGGGTTTCTGCGGCTTCACGGGAAAAACCGTTAGCGGCGAGGACTTTAAGGGTCTTCAAGCCTTCAGGTGCTTTGGACTGGGCTATAGCGCTGGCTTGCAGCGTTAAACTAAGCTTTACGGCTTTGCCGCGGTCACTGTTCTCTATATTATAGCCAAGTAACGCGAACTGTCTTCCGAGACAGTGATCGCACAAGGCGTGTGCTTCAAGCATCTGCAAGGCTTTTTCTAGAACGTTCATTGGTGAAGCCTACTTGAAGTCTGTTGGCAGCCCTTTGCCCATGAAAGGCAACCGCTTCTTCCGCTTGAACATCTTCAGCATCTTGCGCATCATCACATACTGCTTTAGCAGGTCTTTAACGTCTTTCTCGGCGGTTCCAGAACCCCGCGCAACACGCCTAATCCGCGAGGAACTGAAAACTTTAGGGTTCTCCTTCTCCTCAAGCCGCATAGACTGGATGATAACGCGCCACTTTTCAAGATTCGCCTCAGCCATGTTCAGCTTATCCTCAGGCAAATCGTAGGACATGCCTGGGAGCATCTTGAGGACTTTCCTGAAGGGACCCATACTTTTGAAGGCTTCAAACTGCTCATACATGTCTGTCAGAGTGAATTTGCCGCTGAGGATGGCTTTGGCTTTTTTCTCGGGAACTTTTATTTCGGCGTCTCGGACTTTTTCCAAGAGCGTTTCCAAGTCGCCCATTCCTAAGAGGCGCCCGACAAAGCGCGAGGGAATGAAGGGTTCGACGTCTTCGGTTTTTTCGCCTGTACCTATGAATTTTATGGGCGCGCCTGTGGCTGCAACCGCGGATAATGCTCCGCCGCCTCTGGCTGACCCGTCTAGCTTTGTGACTAGGATTGCACCTATTGGCGTGGCTTCGTGGAAGGCTTTGGCTTGGATTAGGGCTTGCTGCCCGATTGTACCGTCGATTACCAGCATGACTTCGTCTGGCTTAATTTTCTTCTCAAGATCTTTCATTTCTTTGATGAGATCTTTCTCTTCTTTGTGACGCCCAGCAGTGTCAACGATTATTAAGTCTTTGTCGCTGAACTGTTTGAGCCCCTCGGAGACTACTTTGACTGGGTCTTTGGCTTTTGGGTCGCCGTAAATGGGAAGGTTTATTCGGGTTGCTAATTGTTGAAGCTGCGCGTACGCGCCAGGACGGTAAGTGTCCGCGCAAATCAGGGCAGGTTTGAGACCTTTTCTTTGGAAGTATCGGGCAAGTTTGGCTGCCGCCGTGGTTTTTCCTGAGCCTTGGATGCCGACGAGCATGAGGATTTGCTTTTTGCCCGGCTCAATTTTGATGGGAACTGGTTTTTCACCCACGAAGCGAGTTAATTCTTCGTAAACGACTTTTATCACATGTTCGCGTCTTGAGATGCCGGGTGGAACTTTCTCCTTCAGAGCTCTTTCTTCCATTCGTTTAGATATGTCGAGAACCAGCTGGACGTTTACGTCAGATTGGAGCAGCGCCCGTTGGATGTCGCGCACGAGCTCTTTAACGGTAGCCTCGTCTACTACTGAGGCTCTGAAAAGCTTCTTTAATGCGCTGGTAAGCGAGGAACCTAAGCGGTCTAAAGCCATTTGTGTCTCCAGTCTTTAAACATCCTGAGCGCCTTTAAATATATATTGCAGAGAAATTTGGGGCGCCTATGACGTTTTTGTACTTTAGATTTTGAAGAAACAAGGGTTAGAGTTCAGTAGAATAGCATTGTGAAGCCTCAGCCCCATCATTCATAAAATTCGTCACAATTCAGACGGCTCTTCATGCATCATTGGCTCCAAGAGATACACGTACGCAAACGCTGAGATAAACTTTGACGAAAATCTTTTTATCACAAGCAAGGCTTAACAGATGAAAAGGATGTGTTATGCGAGATTGACCGCGGAACGCGCTATACACATCGCCGTGTTTGCCTTGCTGCTTGTGGGCTCTTGGTGTTTGAGCGCATGGGCAAGCTACACCTACATAGGAAATGATATACTCAAAATAGCAGGCATCACGTTAAGCTGGGGAATAATCCTCTTAATCCTTTATGTCAGCTTCAAAAAGTCTGGTTGGAACTGGTGGAGCCCAATATAAGGCGCCAGAAGCAAGCGCTCAGGCAGCAGGCAAATGGAAACTATAGCAGCGTTTTAGTGCCTATTTAGCCCTAGCGAGTTTGATTCTGCCCATTATCTTCCAGTACTCGATTTCAGCGCCGGCAACGAGTTTGGCTTTTAACTCTTCCTCGTCTGGGAACGGCGCATCCAAATACTCAAATGTCTCCAAGTCCATGATTTGGACGCCGTTAGGGTTTACAGCGAACACTTGACCCACTCTCTTATCGATAATGGGAACCTCAGCGTTGAGGTCAACGGGCTTTACGAATTGCCGTTTTTGACCGTCGAATACGCCTATAGCGACTATTCGTGCTTTGGCGGAACCGTGTTTTCCCGGTTTGGATTTGGTTACGTCCATTATGCGGCATGGTTCGCCATCAATCAGCATGTAGCCTCCGACGCGTAATTCTCCAACACTCACTGGTTTAGTCATACTCTCACCAAATGTCTGGTCATTAAAAGCAATTCTGAGCAACATCCATATATAGATTAAGGTATCGCTATTTACTTTAATGGTGAAAGCAGTGTTCAGAAGCGTCGGATTAGTCGCGCGCTACGACAAGAAACAAGCACTACAACTCGCTGAGGAATTAACAGAGTACCTGAAAAGCAAAAATGTGCAGGTTTACATCGAAGATACTCTTGCCGGAAAAGTAAACACCAAAGGAAAAATGGTTCCTCTCGCAGAAATGAAAACAGATTTCATAATAACCATCGGCGGAGACGGCACCATCTTAAGAACCAGCATCGCACTGCCTAAACCTGAACCACCAATATTAGCCATCAACATGGGAGTGCGCGGTTTCCTCACGGAAGTGGAACCCCAAGAAGCGCGCGCCGCAGTGGAAAAATGCCTAAAAGGCAAGTTTAAAATTGAAAAATGCGCCAAGCTCGCGGCGACTACGGATGGCTGCACAATCCCAGACGCATTGAACGACATCGTCATTTCAGCGGGAGAACCTTCAAAGATACTTTACACGCAAATATTCAAAGACGAGAAACCTATTCTGAAGTGCCAAGCAGACGGCTTGATACTATCAACGCAAACAGGCTCCACTGGCTATTCGCTCTCAGCAGGAGGACCAGTTTTAGACCCAGAAGTAAATGCGTTCGTGCTGACACCCATCTGCTCCTTAACAGTGTTCCACTCGCTTGTTTTCCCAGCAGACTCCAAAGTCACAATCCAAGCCACTGGACCAAAAGATATGCTTGTTCTAGTTGACGGAAACTACCGCCAACTTGTAACATCAAAAAACCCCACCTTAACGGTCACACGCTCCAAGAACATAACCTCATTCATCAGGTTTAAAGACGAATTCTACCATCGACTGCGAAGCCGAGTGCTGTTCAAAGGAATGGGATGAAAAATACACAAAAACACTCCAACCAAACGCGTAATGGTCTTAGACACATCTGCCTTTTTAGCGGGATTTGACCCTTTCTCCGTCAGCGAAAACCAA
>CAYGYB010000031.1:0-9839 GCA_964354015.1 uncultured Candidatus Bathyarchaeia archaeon | reverse complement strand
AGTTTGCCGTTATTCTTTCATAAAACTTTTATATGCGAAGGCTTGTGCATATGAGAGTGGAAGGACTCAAATGGAACACGGCACTGTAATGGAACCAAGCAAAAAACCCCTAAACGTCCTCATCAAACAACTACACGGAAACATCGAAATAGTCCTCAAAAACGGCTACGAATACAAAGGAACAATGATAAAATGCGACGGACACATGAACATACTCCTCGAAGGCGCAACAGAATGCAAAGACGAACAACTACTCACAAACTACGGAAACGTACTACTCCGCGGAAACAACATCCTCTACATCATACTAACCAAACACTAAAACACCAACGCCCTGCCTTTTCCAGTAACGTAAGCATACACTTCTCTATTCTTCACCTTTAACCCATACTTGCGACTAAAATACGTAAGAACATTCTCAACATCACGCGTTAACAATTCCTGCGCATTAGGATGACCAGCAGTCACATACTGCGGCCAATCAATAATAAGCACATGCATATCAGGCTTCAGGAGAATGTTGTATTCGCTTAAGTCCGCGTGAATCACATGCGCTTTCACGTAAGCTCTCTTCACGTTGCGCAAAATCTCCTTCAAGACCTTTTCAGGCTTCGGAAGCTCTCGCCACTTTGCCAACTCTGCACCCTCAATCATGCCCATAGCTATAGCATGACGGTTTTGGCTCAGCGGCTCTGGCACCGCAACACCCTGCGCGTAAACAAGCTTTAACGCATGAAACTCTCGCTCAGCCGCCAACCGCGACTGAAAAAGCCAGCCCGCATGCTCCGCTGCGTAACCACGTTTGCGCCGTGTCTGCCGAAAGCTTATTCTGCCAAGCCTCTGAAACTTCACGGCTACACGCGTGCCCGCTGGCGTCAACGCGTCATACACATCAGCCTCTTTGCCCACGCCAAGAGTCTGCCCAAAAGCGTCAATAAGCCCAGCCTTCACAAAAGCGTTAATGGCTAAGCAATCGTAGCCCGCGTAATTCAGCGTGTACCCCACATATGCGCCGTGCGCGCTGTAGATTAAGCCCAACTTGTTAAGTTTGCCAATCGTGAAGTCTACTCGGTCCATTGGCAGTTTGACGTATTTTGCTATTTGCTCTTTCGGGACAAACTCGCGTTTGCTCATAGCCGCCTCAATGCTGTGCAGTGCTTGGAAGTCTTCGTTTTCCAGTTTGCGAAACACGTGAACTGCAACATCAGCAGACGACATACAACAGAAAGATACGCTACCACGCCTAATAAGAATAAAGTGGGCGGTTTGGCGCCGCCGAAAGGACTTGAACCTTTGACCGACTGGTTAACAGCCAGCGCGAGCGCACGAGAAAAGCTACTACTTTTTGGTGTGTTTATGCTGAGACCTCCCTTTTCACCAGTTGCTTGAGCTGTTCAGCGAGGGTTGAGAGCTGGTGATTCTGCGTTTGTTCTTGGGTCTCAGTGATGTTCCCCCACATTAATGCGTCTCTGGTTAGGATTTCTTCGGGGTTTTCTCCCCAAGCGCGTATGATTTCCTTGAGTTGGTCGATTCTGTTTGTTCGTGTTTTTTCTGAATTACGATAAAGGGGTTACTCCATTGTTTTTTGGAGTATTTTTGTTGCGGCTATTAGGAAGATGATCGCAAAGACGATTTGTACTGAGGAATCTATGAGGAAAGTTTGGAGGTTAATGCTGGGGCTCCATGCTTGCCGCAATGCACTAACTGAGTACGTTAATGGTATAGCGTACGCAGCAGTTTGGAGAACTGCGGGGAGCATCGTTATCGGTGTGAATACGGCGCCTAGGAACACCATGGCTATGCGGACAACTGTTGCCGGAGGCATAGCTTGCGGGATGTCTTTAAAAGGCGAAGCGAGAAGCAAGCCGAACGTGGAGAACATGAAGGAAGAGACTATACTTCCCAAGATGAATAGGGGCAGGTTTGGCAGAGGAGCAAACGGAATCATAATTATTGTGTAGATTGATGAGAGGATTATTCCGAAAAAGAATCCTGCCAAGGCTTTGCCTAGTATTACGGTGAAAAGTGATATTGGGGCGGTGACTAGTGAGTTGAAAGTTCCAGTTCTTCTTTCTAAGGGTAGGGAAATTGCTTGGATTGCTCCGGCTCCGAAGAAAGAGGCTACTGCGACGACGCCTGGCACGGCAAAAGCTGGGTCGATGGTTCTGCCGATTGCAAACGCCAAGTAGAGAACCACCGGGAGGATCAGCCCGAAGGTTAGGTTTGGTCCTTTGAGGAAGTATATTTTCATGTCTTTTACTGCGATGTAAAGAATTTTCCTTGCGTCTTGGATCATTGTTTTCGCCATTTTTCCAGCCTCAAGTTATTTTCAGCGTTCCATTTTCGTTTGTTAAGGCTTCGGGGCGTAGGCTGGTGAGGCTAACGAAGGCGTCTTCGAGGGTTGGTTTGAGGGTGGTTATCGATGTGACTTTCAAACGGTTTTGGTTGGCGAAATCAACTATGAGCGGCAGCATCTCTTGAGGCTCTTTCACATAGAGCCTGAATTTGTCTGCTACTCTGACTACGTTTGTGACTTGGCTGAGTTTCTTTAGTTTTTCAGAGAAATCTTCTGGCTTGTTGAATGAGATTTCAATTATGTTTTCGGTTTGGGTCATTTTCTTGAGTTTTTCAGGGGTGTCTACTGTGATTATTTTTCCTTTGTTTATGATTGCGATGCATTGGCATAGCTGGTCTGCTTCTTCGATGTAGTGGGTTGTCAGGAAAAAGGTGGTGCCGTTCTTGTTCATTTCTTTGATTAAGTTGCGTATTTGCCTGGAGCTTTGAACGTCAAGGCCTGTAGTAGGCTCGTCTAAGAATATTATTTTGGGTTCAAAGATTAATGTGCAGGCGATCATTAGGCGTTTTTTCATGCCTCTGGAAAACGTGCTGGCTTTGTCGTTTCGTCTATCGTACAAGTCGAAGAGTTCCAATAGTTCTCTGGCGCGGGTTTTTCTTTGCTCGGTGGGTACGTCGTGGAGTTTGGCGCTGAAATTGATGTTGCCCCATGCGGTGAGTTCGTCGTAGACTCCTGATGTGTCGGGGACTACGCCGATGTGTTCTTTTGCTTTTATTGGTTCTTTGGTTATGTCGTGGCCTGCGATTGTGGCTTTGCCTGATGTGGGTTTGGATATTCCGGTGAGCATGTTGATTGTGGTGGTTTTGCCTGCTCCGTTTGGTCCCAGAAAGCCGAAGAGTTCGCCCTTCTTTACTTCAAAGTTGATTTTATCAACTGCCAATAAACTGCCGTAGTACTTTGTTAAGTCTGTGACTTGAATTATGTTTTCGGGTGGCATTGCTTCGGTTTCCTTTTCTTGCTTAGACATTATGGGTTGCTTCTTAGAAATCTTTTCTATGAAATGTGCTGAGGCTACGTTTTTATGGTAGTTCTCACCATTGGCTTTGGTTTAGGGAGATGGAAGTGTGAAGTTAGGACTTGTGATTTATTCTGGTGATTCGGAGACTGTTTGGAATGCGTTCCGGCTTGGGAACTTTGCGCTGAATCAGAAAGACGAAGTGAACGTATTCCTATTGGGGAAAGGAGTAGAATCAGAATCTCTTGATACTGACAAATTTAAAGTAACAGAACAAATAAAAAGTTTCATAGGCAACGGCGGCAAAATATTCGCGTGCGGTTCCTGCCTGAAAATCCGACGCTCCGAAGGCTCAGAAATATGCCCATTATCCACAATGAAAGATTTGTATACAATAATCAAAGAAAGCGACAAAATCTTAACCTTCTAAGAAGACAACGACCCAGCCGGCTTGCCCTCAGACTAGTGCAAAATAAAAAAATTGATAGCGGTAGATGCTGCCACGCGCACTTAACTAACAGCTTTTTTTCTTCTGAATTCTTCTATTGTTTGAGGTTTCTTGCGACCATCAAATACGTGATGTAGCGCCAAACTGGGACTGTGTAAAATTAGGCGTGGACCAGAGTAACGCATAATTTTCTTGGCTTTCTCCCTCATCTGAGGTTGGTAACAGTGCACCAGACATTTGCCGCAAGTAGATTTCTCTTCTTGAAAAGGACACTTGTCCAATCGCATAAAAGCGTACGATAAAAACTCGGTGCACTCAGGACACAACTCGTTTTTCCCAGTTTTATGGTGAGCTCTACAATATAGGTGAACCATTCGATCAATAGTCTTCTTCTCTCTAGCAATTCTGGGATGCTGCTTGCTCATGTGGCTCTCGCCTGCTATTAGATAATATTACAAACGGGAAAATAAGGATTCATATCCATGCATAAAGTGATGACTAATATTTGTAAGCAACTGCCAATTACACTAAATTGGGTTACGTGCGACTGTGAAATAGTCTATCGAGAGTAAGCGAGTTGCGAGCTCTTTGAAGTGCACACAACTCAAAGTACACTAATTAATAACCTAGTAAGCTAATAATTTATTAAGAGGGATTCTGAATGAAGATTTTTATCGCTTATGACTCGAAGCATGGCAATACAAAACTCGCAGCTGAGAGCATTTTGGCAGGAATTAGAGAGACAGAGGACGTCGAAAACTCAATTGACTATGTAAAGGAAATCGACGCTAAAAAGTTAGCAGAGTTCGATGCTATAATTTTGGGTGCACCAAATCACATGGGCAGACCCTCCCTAACAATGAAGAAGTTTATCGACAAGCTATCCTCCCTTGAATTAAAAGCAAGATATGTAGCCGTTTTCGGCACTTATGCCGGAAGAGTGAGGAGTGATAGGGCGGTGAAAAAACTGGAAAAAATGCTTGAACAGAAACTGCCTAAACTGAGCCTAATAGCTCCAGGGCTATCTATAAGAGTCAATGGAATAACAGGACCTATTGTAAACGGTGAATTACACAAGTGCTTCGAATTCGGGAAGAATATAACAACCAAACTCAAAACTAATAATTAAATGCCCAAAACCAAGTTTTCCCTCGCAGCAAAATAGCCAAACAGTCAAAAGGCTTCTGAGGCGCAAAATCTACCAAGAGCCTTCGCAATACTACTCAGATCACTCTTTACCGATTCCAAATCAGAACTAATTAATTCGACACACCCCTCAATCTTTTTAATACGCTCTGGCATCAAGAGATATTCAACAGCGGCATTACGCCCAAGATGGTCTATTTCGCCTTCGTCTTCCCCAGGGCTGTCATCAATTACCCTGTTTGGAGTGCTCACAGTGAAATATTGGTTAAGCAGTTGAGCCACAGGATCATCCACCCCCAACTCGTGACGTTTGTTAATCATGCCTTGACCGAGAACACAACCATATTTTTTCATCAAAC
Organism: uncultured Candidatus Bathyarchaeia archaeon; assembly: GCA_964354015.1. Taxonomy (GTDB): domain Archaea; phylum Thermoproteota; class Bathyarchaeia; order Bathyarchaeales; family Bathycorpusculaceae; genus JAOZHU01. The sequence continues at coordinate 4,575 of CAYGYB010000031.1, read as the reverse complement.
CCTGAGAAACCCTGTCAGCCAAGTTTTTAGCCAAAGTAACCAATTCACCAGGACTACGGCCATACAAAGTCTCCACATGAACAATCCAACTCGAAGTCGTCTTGCGAACCTTAACTCCCTGCTCCAAACCCAACAGAGCGGTCCAATTCTGCATCTCGACCCGCTTAAAATCGCCCAAAGGATAAACCCCTTCGCGCACGATAGGAAACTTGAAGAAACACCGATGCAGCCTGAACACACCCGAGCTGAAGAGCACGCCCTCACATGATATGAGAAAGTTTTGACCTCGTTCCGTAAGTTCATAGTCCACGAAGCTGCTGCGCTTTAGTCTGCGAATCAATCCAGCCTTCTCGAGCTTATGTACGTAGTATGCAACATGCTGCTTCTTCCATCCACGAGCACGCCCTATCTTAGCTGGGTACATTTTTACCTCGATACCTTTGAGGATAGGAATAACTCGGGTGCGAACTGTACAGAAGTCAAATTTGACTTTTGACTTTGAACGCAAAAAAGTTTGACTTTTATCTGCAGGGTAGTTTACCAAAAAATTAGCTCCTTTTCCCTTCTGAAGGTTCGCGTGATGGATAAGCTGAAAAAAAATAATTGATGGGGTTTATACAATTGAGAACTTGGGCGTTCAAAGATGAAGAAGGGGTTTTAAAGAGTATGGTTTTGAATAAAAATTCTGGAAAAATAAAAAGTAAGAGAAAAACTGTAGTAGTTTTTCTCGTGAGCATTGGCGCCGCCGAAAGGACTTGAACCTTTGACCGACTGGTTAACAGCCAGCCGCTCTACCTGGCTGAGCTACGGCGGCACAGCAACTGCTTATGCACTCTCAGTTCCACAAAAGTATTTAAGTTTAGCCATTCACTGCAACGCATTAACTTCTACTTGTCGTGCTTTGCGCTTGGCGATTCTCACGAAAACCCTGTAAAACTCCCTTAAAAAGCGCACGTACCATTTGCCCGCAAAAGTCAAGTCAATAAGGTTATCCAACCAGCGAAAATCATGCTCCGCACATTGAAACAGCAACTGCTTATGCAGCTCGTTCATTTCCGCTTTCCTGAACCAATCCCTGCTTTTCAGCCTGCCTAACGGAACAAAAAACAACGGCACAATCAAGCTTCTGCAACCCTTAAGCTCATCCATCAATTCCATCGTCTTCAACACGTCCTCCTCGCGCTCTTCAGGAAGCCCCACAATCAAAGTGCACGCTGGAACCATCATGTTATCATGCATAACGCCCATGCCAGCCTTGACAACTTCAGGCCACTCTTCCGCCTTAAACGGATGCGCCTTGGCAGGCATAATTTTCTTAGCTATTGCAGGCGAACCAGTTTCAATGCCGACTTCAGCACCCCACCACACTTGCTTTTGCCGAATAATCTCAGAGAGCCGCGAAAAAAGCTTCGGATTTGACGCAACCGCCGCAAGCGAACAGTGACTCCAACTTATGCTGTCACAGTTCTTCATAACCAACTCATGTAGCCTCGTCAACTTCGCATCGTCAGGCACCGTGTTCCTAGAACCATAAAGCATAACATCTTCCGCGTGAAGGCAACACATGTTTAATCCTCCAGCACGGTTAACGCGCATTTCCCGCAGTATCTTCTCGTAAGGATACCACCGCAACGGCCTCAACGTTACATTGCAGAACTCGCAGCCCCTGCAGCATCCGCGCCCAATCTCAACCAACCCGTTAATCGAAGGACCCACAATGTCAGGTATCTCGCCTAAACTGGGCGCTTCCTTAACGCTGGCTTCATAGTATCTCGGCACATCCTCACCGTTCAACACAGCTTTGAAGACTTTGCCAATAATGTTTTCCGCTTCACCCTCAACCACACAGTCTATGCCATTCTCTTCAACGAACGCTGGTCTATAGTGAAACTGCCACGCGCCAGGACCCCCAACAATAAGTTTTGCGCCTTTCTTTTTCGCTTCCTTAATCACCGAGTTGCAGAGCAAAGCCTCAAAATACTTTGCCAAGTAAGGTTCCTTTTTTAATATAGCCGCAAGAGTGCTTGAAGCTGGACCTAACCCAAACGGATCCATCGTGTGGATGCCTATAATTTTAGCTTCGCCAACGTACTCTTCCAAGTGGTTTGGGCTGACTGTGACGACGTTAAAGCCTTCTTTCAAAAGTTGAGCCTCGATTTTTCTCAAGCCGTAGGGCGCCGCAAATGGAATGCCTCTGCTGGTTTTAATCGGCGGAAAAAACAGATAACTGAAAGCCCACTCAGGGATAAAGTTCGGAGGCGCACAAGTTCCGAAGCCTATGAACTCGTTACCGTGATAATCACTCATTAATGTTCTGTCACAGGTTAAAAGCACTTCCGCCCGCTTCAATTTTCCGCCACCCCTTCTTCCAGACGGTAAAACTCTAACGCGTTACGCCTATGAAGTTTGAAGGGCGATATAACCTTATTGTTACAGTTCATGCGCGATTAAAAAGCCAAAACTTCATCCAGTTTCTAAAGGGCACGTAAAGTTCAAATTTCAAGCTGCAACAGCATTTCCGTCACCTTTCCCATTCCACACGCGAAATTCAGCGTTTCCCTAGAAAAATGTATATCAAGGTAGGCTGCTAATTAATGAGGAAATCATCGGTGGGGAGTTAGGGGAGTAATTGAAGAAGCTGTTAGAGTTTAGGTGGCACGGCAGAGGGGGCCAGGGTGCGTGGACAGCCAGCGAATTGCTTGCGCGGGCAGCTCTCTGCGAGGGCAAGTGCATCCAGTCTTTCCCAGAGTTTGGTCCTGAAAGAATGGGTGCTCCAGTAGTGGCTTTCACGCGGATAAGCACTGAGCCTATTAGGATACACTGTGCGGTTTACGAGCCAGATGTGGTTGTCGTTTTAGATTCTACGTTGCTGGAGACTGTTCCAGTGGCGTCTGGAATACGCAAGGATGGAATTTTCATAGTTAATTCTGCTGATGACCCTGCTAAGGTTAGAGAGAGCCTCAAAACGAGTAAAGGACAGCTTTGGTCTGTTCCTGCAACCCAAATTGCGTTAAAGATTTTGGGTATGCCGATAATGAACACGGCTATGCTTGGAACTGTTGCTCGAGTCACAAACATAGTTGGGTTGGAAAGTATAGAGAAAACGGTCAAGGAACGTTTCCGATCTGATTTGGCGGAGAAGAACTTCGCTGTCATAAAGGAAGCTTATGAGGAGGCAAGACAAGAATGAGTAGCCGCGGAAAAAGTTGGAGAGAAATCGCGCCTGCAGGCGTATGCTCAAAATCAAGCACGTCTTTTTTAACGGGTGACTGGAAGACGTATATGCCTGTAAGAGACCTGGAAAAGTGTACTCGCTGCCTGTTGTGCGTGATTTTCTGTCCTGACGGCGCCATACATTGGCGACCGGAAAAGGCGGATATAGAATTTGATTACAGTTTCTGCAAAGGCTGCGGAATATGCGCCAACGAGTGCCCAACTAAGGCGATAACGATGAAACTTGAAAAGGAGTGAACGGCAGCATGAAGAGTATTTGTAAACAAGAGCTAATGGCGTTAAACGGGGATGAAGCAATAGCTTACGCTGTTAAGCAATCAGACGTGGATGTTGTCGCTGCGTATCCGATAACGCCGCAGACAATAATTGTTGAGAAATTCAGCGAATACGTGGCTAACGGTGAAGTCCAAACCGAATTCATCTGCACTGAGTCGGAGCACAGTGCTTTAGCTGCGTGTCTTGCGGCTTCTGCCACGGGCGCTAGGACTTTTACTGCAAGCGCTTCTGCAGGTTTGGCTCTGATGCATGAAATGCTTTTTGTGACTTCTGGTTGTCGTGCGCCAGTGGTGATGGCAATTGCTAATAGGGCATTGTCTGCGCCGCTTAACATTCACGGCGACCAGTCAGACAGCATGGCACAAAGGGACAGCGGCTGGATACAAATGTACGTGGAAAGCGCTCAAGAAGCTTATGATTTGATAATTCAGGCTTTCAGGATAGCTGAGGACTTTCAGGTGCTTTTGCCAGTTATAGTGGGCTTAGACGGCTTCACTCTGAGTCATTCGCTGGAAAACGTGAAGGTGCTTCCAGATGATGTTGCCAAAAAATTTGTTGGAACTCGCGAACTGCCTTTGGTGAAGACGCATGAAGGAAAAAATGCACCTTTCAAGCTTGACCCTGAAAATCCCATGACTATGGGACCTATAGCTTTCCCAGACTATTACTTTGAGTTTAAACGGCAGCAGGATGCCGCTATGGAGAACGCTCTTGCCGTAATTCAGCAAGTGAACAGTGAGTATGCTGAAGTAAGCGGCAGAAGCTATGGCAATGGTCTTATTGATGCTTATCGCCTCAGCGACGCTGAAATTGCGGCAGTATGCGTAGGTTCAACTGCGGGCACGATGAAGATGGTTGTTGACGAGCTTAGGCAGGAAGGCGTTAAAGCTGGGCTTTTGAGGCTTCGCACGTTCAGGCCTTTGCCAGTCGAAGAGATTCGAAGGGCACTGGAAAACGTGAAAGCTGTTGCTGTGATGGATAAGAGCATGAGTTTCGGCGGAAACGGCGGTGCAGTTTTCCACGAGGTTCGCCATGTCCTCTACGACACTAAAGCGCATCCGTACG
>CAYGYB010000030.1:0-9986 GCA_964354015.1 uncultured Candidatus Bathyarchaeia archaeon | reverse complement strand
GCGGAAGCTCGGAAGTTAGCGGAAAAATACTATTAAGCCAGCATTGTGCACAAGTAAAGCATGTTCTTCCACGTGATACTAACAACTCAATGCAACCTGCAATGCCGCTACTGCTTCGGCGAGGCAGTAGACGATTTCGACGCTGACTTCTCAGGGCTAGACGTGGATTATTCTCTGCCGAAAAAAGCCAGTTACACGTGGCAGCAACTAGCCCAGTTCTGCCGCAAGGACGCGGACTGCGTGTTAACGTTTTACGGCGGCGAACCCCTCCTCTGCACAAACGAGATAAGGCAGATTATGGATGCGGTGAAGCCTAAGCACTTCATGATCCAGACGAATGGCTTATTGCTGGATAAGCTGGAGCCTGAATACGTTAACCGCTTCCACACCATACTAGTCTCCATAGACGGCGACGAAGCCTTAACTGACTATTACCGCGGCAAAGGCACATACCGAAAAGTAATCGATAACCTAAACCTGATTATGCGAAACGGCTTCCAAGGCGAACTAATCGCCAGAATGACCGTTATGGAGCAAACAGACATCCACAAGCAAGTCACATGGCTACTGGATAACAACGAATTCGCCTTCAACAGCGTGCACTGGCAACTGAACGCAGGCTTCTGGCAAAACGACTACAAAAGACGCGACTTCAAACACTGGAGCCAAAACAGCTATGTTCCCAGCTTAAAACGGCTCGCACAGTTCTGGGTTAACCAAATGGAAACCAAAGGCACTGTGCTTAAGCTTTACCCGTTCTTAGGCATCGCTCATTCGCTATTGCACAAAGAGCCAAGCCTTCTCCGCTGCGGAGGCGGATGGATAAACTATGCCATACAAACAGACGGCTTCATCATTCCATGCCCAACCATGTGGGGAATGAAAAACTACTACATAAGCCACATCCGCAACGCAGACCCGCTGAAACTGAAGCAAATCCCAATCAGCAACGACCCATGCACCAGCTGCGATATACTCAACATCTGTGGCGGACGCTGCCTATACGCGAACATAACTAAACGCTGGAACAACAACGAGTACGCAGCAGTCTGCAACACCGTAAGAAGCCTTGTAAACACCATAGAGGCACAGCTTCCAAGAATCACGCAACTCATTACAAATGGAAAAGTGAACCTGAATGACTTTGATTATATGAAGTACAACGGCGCAGAAATAATCCCTTAAATCGGGCAGGGACTTGGAATAATCGCGTAGAAGAAGGCTTGATCCATGCTTGCATAAGAAAAATTTAAAAACAAAACTCAACTATTAACGTCTGTTCAAATATTTGCCTTATTGAGGTGTGAAGCTTTGAAAGGTATAGTTATTTGGGTATTAGTATTCTTTTCTTTTCTGGCAGGATCAAATTTAATTAACGCGGTATTCATGTGGTTCAATTTGGGACCAGAAAGTACATTCACGTCTTACTTGCTGGGTGGTTTAATTGGACCGATTCCAGTTTGGGTTTACTTTTTGATTTCCATTATTGCAACTTTAGCTTTTTTTGGAGTGACCGCTCACATGGTAGTACGCGAGTTCTCAAATAAAGATCAGATGAGCGCACTTGCTGAAAACATGAATCGTTTAGAAAGTGGCCAGCAATCTCAACAAAAATCGCTAGAAGCGATGCAGGATAAAATGCTTGCGATTGAGGGAAGCTTAGAGCGCGCTAGGAACGAGTTTTCAAATGGACTTAGGGCGCAAGGAGATGCCATAAATCAAAGTTTGGAAACTGGCCACCAAGCGCATCAGAACCTTCTGGAAACTCTGCAGAAACAGGTTGTATTTCTCGACGAAGGCTTAACGGGTGTTAAGAAGGGGCTTAGTGGGCAAACAAAGAAGATAGAAGAGATTAACGCGAACTTGGCCGATAAGTTTGGCCTTCAAATAACTGATGTAAAAGAGACTATGACGAAACAGCTTGGAGAAATGGAAAATGCCTTGGCGCAGCATGAAATGAGACAAAAGAAGACAGCTACAGGCATTACGAAACAGAGAGCTGAAATCGCAGAAATCAAATTGAAACTGGAAAAGGTTGAAGGCGAGTTAGCCAAGCCTAAACCGCTGCTTACAAGTCAGAGCAATGTGGAAGAGGTTAATGGAATAGGACCGAAGAAAGGAATCGAGTTGAAAGAAATAGAAATAGCGAACGTGGGCGAATTCATTATGGCAGACCCTAAAGTTGTCGCGGAGAAAACGGGCTCTTCTGAAAAGACTGTTGAAAAGTTGCAGAGGCGAGCGCAGCTCGCGATGGTTCCAGGCTTGAAAGGCAAAGGCATATTCTTGTTAGAAGAAGCCGGCATTACGGATAGAAAAAGCCTTGCTGAACAAGACCCGATTGAACTCGGCAAGAAAATAAACGAAATCTTCAAGATTAATGTTGAAAAGAAAAAAGTCACGGAAGAAGATAAACCAACGATCGAAGAGATAGATGCTTGGGTAAAATCCGCAAAATCCTGATTAACTCGAAAGGGCAACTTGGTTCAAACAAACTGAAAAGCCAACTTCAGAAAAATGGCAGATTTATCAGTTAATAGGCTCCAACATGTTCCGAGTCTGTTTGCAAGAGAGAAACAATTTCGTTGGATTCGTCATCCCTTTTCTAAATAGCTGGTTTAGCAGCAAATTATTAAGGAAAGAAAAACCCGCCGCCGCCTCCAACGATCGTTACAAAGCTGGAAATGGTGAAGCTATTGTATTTGGTTCCTGGAGTGTAGGTTCCGCCTGTGTACAGACCGTCAGTAACTGTGCCTGTTGAACTGCCTCCCAGATACAGGTTATATGAACCAGTTGTGAGGGTGGGAGAAGTGAAGACTACTGATTGGAATGTTTTTGTAGGTCTAAAGGTAAAAACTGTTACGCCTGAAGCGGTTTGAAGATTTATTAGTTTAGGTGTCTGCTGGAAGTTAAAATTCACAAGTACGGAGTATTGAGTAGATGTTGCGCTGGGACCCTGAGCCATGCCGGAACTGCCTACCGCCACTATTGTTCCGCCCGTGAGTTTAAACGCGCCAGATCCATAATCTATCGCACCGTTCATATTCTCTGTCGGACCGTTAATAATTACAATACCGCCACTCATGTCCATGTAGCCGTTTGTGTCTAGGCCGTCAGCATCTGCACTGATGACAATGTAGCCGCCTTTGATGTGTAACCACTGACCTTCCGCAGGGGGCGCGAATGGGTCTGCTCTCCCACCATTATTCCCTCCAGCTATGTTTATTCCGTCGTCGCTTGAGCTAATTTGAATATTGCCATTGTTTATGGTGATTACGGAGCTTTCAATGCCCTCAAAAGACTTCGTGATACTGATGTCTCCACCGTTGATTATCAAATAGGTATCAGCGTGACAGCCATCATCACCAGTTGAAAGCACAAAGGAACCGCCATTAATTGTTACGTTCCCGTTTGAGTTGATGGTGTCATCAGCAGAATCAATGGTGAAATCGCCATTGTCTATGACTATGCAAACAGAGCCCTTAAGCCCTTTAGCTGTATCGCTTGCGGAAATAAAGCTGCTGCTGCCGCCGCCCGAGGTTAAAGTAAAGTCACCATTGGCTATTAATAGATCCGACGAAGCTGAAATAGCATCATGGCCAGAAACAATGTTTATCACGCCATCCTCAATCGAAACATAGCCCATTGTGACGTTGTCATCATCCGACTTCAAACCGTCACCGCCAGCATTCACAGTGACAGTTCCACCTTTAACTACAAGGTAATCTTTGCCTCGGATACCATCATCCACCGAAGTTGCAATGATAGTACCGCTTTTGATGATGAGGCCGTCTTTGGTTGCTATGGCATCATTATAGTTTGCATCAATATTCAATGAGCCACTGCCATAGATTGTGAGGTCTTTCTTGCTGAAAATAGCCGCGTTCGGCTCATCCGTACCCTCTTCAAGAACATACGACGCCCCATCTGTCACATAATTCGTGGTACTTGCTTGAAGAACAATAATAGTTTTTTTCGCATCTATCACATAGATAGGAGAGCTCGTGGAACAGTGAATATTAACGCCGTTCAAGATGAGCCTTACAGTCCCTTTACCTGTCGCGTTCACGATTACTTGCCCATCAGTTAAGGAACCAGTTATCCTGTATGTGCTTGCAGACGTGAGTGTTACTTTGCTGCCGGCAACAGTTGCATTGACGGGTGGGTTAACGGTTATTGAGTTTCCATTTAATGTTATGTCAATAACTTGGGAACTATCCCAAGTATAATCTGCAGGATCCTCATGATCTGCCTTATTCACATGGGGTGTGTCAGTGGGCGAAGGAGAAGGCGAAGGAGTGGGTGAAGGACTAGGCGAAGGAGAAGGCGAAGCACTCGGAGTAGGAGTGGGATTTGACGTTGGGTTGGCTGTCGGTGAAGGAGTACTAGTTGGTGAAGCAGTACTACTTGGTGAAGGAGTACTAGTTGGTGAAGCAGTACCAGTCGGTGAAGGAGTACTGCTGGATGTTGGTGAAGGAGTAGGAGACGGAGAAGACGAAGCACTCGGAGTAGGAGTTGGCGTTGGACCAAGCGTTGGCGAAGAAGAACTCGATAGCACATACGCTACAAAAAACACCAGTAAACAAGCACACACCAACAAAACAATTAATACTCTTTTACCCATACTTCACTCCAATTAGAATATGCACCTAATAATCTTTTGCCAATATTCCATCGCAATTAGGAATAAGCAGTTAACAAACGTTAATCAGCACCGAATGCCTGCTTTAAGGTTATTATTTAGTCGCGCACGCTTATTATGACTCAATTTGGAGAAAGCTTTTTATGATGGCGAAAACAGAAAGACCCCTCGGTTGATTAAGGTGGATTGGCAGCAGTTCCTAACGGATTTCCTGAATCCGACCAGCGGAATTCAATCTCTCACCATTGATCGAGTTCTGTTATCTTTGCTCGTGACTTTTGTCCTCACTTTGTTTGTCTTCTTAATATACCGAATAACTTTCACGGGAGCGGTCTATTCTCGCGATTTCAACATTGGATTGGTACTTGTGGGACTCGTTGTCTCGCTTGTTACGCTCCCCATAAGCTCCAATATCGCTCTCTCCCTAGGAATGATTGGCGCCCTGAGCATAGTTCGCTTTCGCACCGCCATCAAGGACCCGAGAGACATCGTCTTTACATTCTGGGCTATATCCGTTGGAATAATTTGCGGTGCGGGGTTGTACATGGTGGCTATAGTTGGATGCCCAGTAATTGGCGCTTTGATATTCATTCTCAGCCGAATCAACTTTCACAGTCCTGATCCCTACCTGTTGGTGGTTCACTATGCAAGCGAAGCCGAGACAGCAATTCAAGCAGCTCTTCCAAAACACAAACTCAGATCTCGCACAGCAACCCCTAATGGCGTTGAGTTAATGGCCGAGGTCAGAATGAAGCACAAAGATACGCCGCAGATAGACGAACTCCTGAAGGTAAAGGGCGTGAAAGACGCGAGCCTCGTTAGCTACAGCTCTGACGTCCAATAGTGATGGTGACGGGACACACATGACCGGGGAAAACGTGCAAAGCTCTTTTTGGATTTTGCCAGCGATTTGTCCTTTTTTGTGCCTTGGTGGTTACCAGAGGCAAAGCAATAGGGAGGAATAAGCAATGCCTGAGTTGGGTGGAAAGGTTTTGAGACATGAGTTTAAGTACGAAATTTCTCCACTGCAATATCAAGTGCTTAAAAAGAGAGTGACGTTACTTTTCAGACCAGACCCATTCGCTGGACCTGAAGGTGGCTATCACATACGTAACCTTTACTTTGACGATTTCAGGAACACCTCTCTGTATGAAAAATGGGCAGGCATCTACCTGCGGAAAAAGTACAGAATGCGAATCTATGACTTCAAAGACACAAAAATCAAGTTTGAACGAAAAACCAAACTCGGCGAGTACATTCTCAAGGAGGACACGAGGTTAACTCGAAAAGAAGCCGACCGGATCATAGCTGGGGATTTTGGTTTTCTAGCCGACTCAAAAAATCATCTTCTAAGAACCGCTTACGTGGAATCTCGGCAAAATCTTCTTCAGCCCGTTGTGATTGTTGAGTACTACCGCGAAGCATTCTATGACCCAGTGAGTCATGTCCGGATAACCTTCGACGGTGGCTTGCGCGCGGGTCTCGGTTCTGTATCTTTTTTTGATCCAAATGTTCCCACAATGCGGGTAGTAGATGAACCCAACATGATTATGGAAATAAAGTTTAGCCGCGTCTTTCCTCACTACATTCAAGGTTTGTTCTCACAGGACATTCAACCACGATTGGCCTTAGGAAAGTTTGCTCTTTGCAGAGCACAACAAATGTGCCTATTCGGGGGCGCAATTGGTGGGCTCCCTTACGCTAAAACCAGTGAAACGTTGCCGCAGGGCAAGGAGTGCATTAATTAGCATGAACCAAAGGAAAAAAGTGCCTAGTCCCTCTCAAAGAGCGCTCACAATAACGCAAACACGCCCTCGCACTTCAGTTTGGACATTGAATCTGGTTGGCTACAGCAAAATCGCTCAACAATACTATTGCGAGCTGCACAGGAAACGCCCGCAAGCCTTGCTGGGTTCCACGGATTTCAATTTGCCTTACGAAATGACGGATGAGGGATTTCTACGCGTGAAAAGAGAAGATTTCAAGAAGCTTGAGGCACTTGTTAGAGACAGAATCGTCCATGATCCAGCCTATGTCAGTCAACTGATTTCTTCAAGACATGAAAAGCTAGAGGCGTTGAAGAAGAACCTTTACAATGAAAACAGGTTGCTTGAATCCGGCTGCATTGAGAACTGCAATCCATTGCAAACTTTTTCGCACTTGACCGATTTGGCATGCTTCTACATAGAGTATAATTTTCCATTTTCTTTCTTCAAGGAATTGATAGTTGAAAAACTCAATTATTCAGAAGATGCTTATGAGAACCTGCGTCTGCGCCTGTTAACCCCCTACGAATCAGCATACTTAACATACTATAGAGCTATTCTGAAACTCGCTCTACAGAAACTGAGCAATACTGAAATCGCTCTTCGTTCTTTCAGACAAAAATTCAGTGCTATAGGCGACAGAGAACTGAGAAATAGATCGGACAGAGAACTGGAAGAGGCCATCCAAAGAATCCTCTCCATGTTTGGAAGCAGAGTGTCCTTGCGTTATGAAATCATGAAAATGTCGGCTGTTGAGCACAATGTCAGAGCGGAACATGCAAAAATCAAGAAGGAGCTACTGCTGAAATGTTGCAATCAAGAGGCGCATGTAAGCGACCTCGTCAGTAGACTATCGGACATGCTGATAGAAGCCGCACTGGAGAATGAACAAACAAGCATTTGGAGAGGGCGAGTTTTCGCTTACCTTAACTGTCTTATCGAATCTCTAGGCATGAATCCGCGCACGGTAAGCGTTGAAGAAATTCAATCGCGCGTGCGTGGCGTTGGGCGTTCCTCACATTAAGGTTCGATGGCACAACATTGCGCGCGCTGAGTCTAAGGTTGAACGTTTTGTGCCTATCTCTTAAAGGCTTAAATCACTAAGAGGTATATTGTAGGAAAGATGTGCGTTCAAAGTAGTGAAGGGTTATGTTGTGCATTGCTGCGCTGGCTTTCGATTTTGACGGCACGTTAATCGACATTTCTAAACCGTATTCAATGGCATTCAACGAAACACTGAGAAACTTTGGACTACCATCATCGAATCCCATTGAGTTATATCGGAGAGGTGCTTCTGATTTGAAAGCGCAGTTTGTCCAAGTTTTTTCCAGTGTAAATGCGGATGAGGATTTGATCCAAAAATGTCTCAAAATGCACCGCGAAATCTACATGCAAATTCACCTGAAGTATTTGAAAAAGTTTGACAAAGCTCTGCACACAGTCAGAGAACTTCACTATAGAGGGTTTAAACTGGCGTTAATCGGGGGAAGACCAATAGCCCAAGTAGAACCTGAATTGGAATTCGTGGGAATAAGAGACTGCTTTGATCTCGTGTTGACTTCCGAGGCTGTTAATCGCCCCAAACCTGCGCCCGACATCGTTCAGCGTACAGCAGAGCTCTGGAATATATCTCCAGAGCAGATTCTGGTTGTAGGAGACAGCCCCGACGACATTGTCTCGGCCAAGAGCGCAGGTGCCTTCTCCGCGGGAATATGTAGCGGGTACTTCTCAAAAGAAGCGCTTATCGAGGCAAAGCCCGATTTCCTGCTCGATTCAGTCTCGGACGTTCTTGGTATTGTCGTCCATTGCTGATATACGTCCTGAAGCAGTCAGACAAACAGGGGAAGAGGATTTCTCACGCGTTGGAATCCCCGCGCTTTCCCTTTGCCGCAGAGACAAAGAAAGACCGCCTTGCATCCACCTTCAATGAAGCAATATTATTCACTGCAAAGCCTTCTTCTTTCAGGTATGGAACAATATCCTCCTGTGTGACAAAAGGATAATTCGGTTCTGCAAGGAGCCTATGATAAACAAAATTGGAAATCCTGCTTTTAGTCTCGACTTCAATAATCAAGAACACAGAGCCAGCGCGAAGAATTCTGCCCACCTCTTTGACTAGGCCGCGCAAATCCGTCAAATGATGGAGAGAGTTACGAATTATGACTGCGTCGACTGCGTCGTTTTCTATCGGACTATATTCACAATCTGCAGCAACACAGTCAAATCCACTTGCTCTCAAAGCCCGTGAGGATTTAGCGCATTCCTTGGAAATATCAACACCGACTATGTTTATCTTTTTGTTTCTCAGGAGCCTCTTAGTCAATGAACTTCCATCGCCGCAGCACAAGTCAACTACATTGATTGGTCTATTGAATGCTTCACACATAAGTTCCAATTCTCTGCAGACGCGATCATCAGCTTCATTAGGTTTTTTCCGAAATTTCCTCAGCTTTCGCAAAATCCAAACATAGTACCGCCATTTCCAAAGGTTCTTGTTCCAATAATCCATTTCGGCTTTTTTGCGCTCTCTGCACAATTTATCCAACAGACTCGCCACTCAAGTGAATTAAAATATGATAGGTTTTTTCTATATATTATCTTATATGTGTTTTTCAGCCTGACGGCATTTCCCAAAAAATGAGATTGTGCGAGAGAAATCGTCTGGAGTTGCAAGAGTTCCTCATCGTCCTAATTATCAGGTGCATCGTCTTAACTTATTTGTGTTTTCAGAAGAGCTTGATTTGAGAAGCAAATAAAGGTTGAATCCAAAGATCTTTACTTGAAAGTAATCAGCTACTTCTCTTCAAATCCCGTTGTCCCTTTCGGGTGCTTTTCCATCCACTTAAACGCAAACGCTTCGGCTTTTGACGCAGTTGCATACTCTGGTGATATTTTAGCACCTTCATCACCATTTCTCATTTCTGAAAACAGCAGCACTAGGTAGTGTTGCCCAAACTGTTTCTTTGAAACAATGAGATTCTGCCCTGTAGTGCAATTCAGGTATCCTCTCTCATTGTCGATTCTCTTCCACCCTTCAATCATTCTCATAAACTATTCCTCACAAAACTTTCTAACACCGCAGGCCGCGAAGGCTGCGATGCAAAATCCTTTCGATTTCAAAAAAGCTTAGAGGCGTTGGAAAACACTGACAGGCTGTTCTTCTTTCACGGGGTGCCCGTTTTCTCTTCGTCGTGCCCAAACTTGTTTCTGGGCAAAACCAGAGTTGCCACCGCCAGCACTCTCTGGCCGCTTGGTTACGTGTTTTGAGAAGCATGTCCTACAGTAAACTGGTTTGCCTGGAGTAGGCTCGAAAGGAACCGTGGTCATATTACCACAATCAGTACATTTAATTTCAAACATAGGTTTCTGGTACGTTACAATCACCTCTATTTGCTATGAGCTATAATTGAAAAGTGAATTTCCAATTATCGCCCAATAAGACCCAGCCGCAGACATAAAGGTTTCCACTCACTTTGAACAAAACAATGATGAAACCAGCTCTGAAAAAGTGGAGAGGCGCCATGCTACTGCCTTCATAGCGCGCGCTTATGCAAGAATTTTAGCGCGTACTTCCTTATGCA
>CAYGYB010000029.1:0-9989 GCA_964354015.1 uncultured Candidatus Bathyarchaeia archaeon | reverse complement strand
AAAAAAGTTTTTTGACACATTTTAATCCCAAACCCGTTTACGGCTACGCCCTTTCCTTCTTGTACTCGCATGCCAACTCTCAAGCATACGCACTCACTCCTCACAGCAACCGCACACATGCAAATGGGATATGAAAGAATGTATCACACTTTGGATTATTGTTTTTTTAGAAACTTTGCTTATAACGTGTTTCGCAATAAACACGATACATAGCACAGTAAACGGGAAGGAAGAAGACTTGCAATACATAACACATGAAAACTCTTGCTCCGTACAGCTAGTAGTTGCTGCCCTGAACGAAGAACCAGGAATAGGATTAACATTAACCGAGTTTCTGGGCAATCTAAACTTTTCCAACGTTCTTGTTGTTGACGGCCACAGCAAAGATAGAACCGTGGAAATCGCCAAAAATTTGGGGGCAGAAATAGCTTTTCAAAATGGCTTCGGCAAAGGCAACGCTATAGCAAAAGCACTTGAAAAGATTGACTGGAGTACGAAATATGTGGTTCTTACAGACGCAGACTACACTTATCCGTCAGAGTACGTACCTAAAATGATAGAGATACTTGAAACAAACCCACAAGTGGGCATGGTTTGCGGAAACAGATTTAGTGAAGACAGAGACCCAAAAGCTGTACGCGGTTCCTTCTACTTTGGAAACAAGCTTCTAGCCTTTGCACACAATCTGCTTAACGGTATTTCCATGCATGATCCATTGACAGGCCTACGCGTAATACGAACAGAAATACTCAGAGATTGGGCTGTAAAGTCACAGGGCTTCGACATTGAAGTTGAACTAAATAGCAGAGTAGAAAGAAAGGGCTACACGATAGTTGAGGTGCCCATAACGTATCGTCAAAGGCTAGGTGAGAAAAAACTGAAAGCGAAACATGGAGCGATTATTCTAAAACGAATATTGCAAGAGACGATGCTTTAAAAACCAACTGAAAGACCAATGAGCGCACGTTGTTTTGATTATTCTCCTCTCTGTAATCTTCCAACATGCCAGATGTTGCAATGTTTAAATTCCACTTATCCCATTACGAGATGGAGGAAACATTATTATGAGTTCAATTTCCGTTAGAGATGTCTTCTCGAAGAATTTTTTCACCGTTTACGAGAACGATGCATTGTCCAGATGCCTAGACCTGTTCAAAAAAGAAATGCCGCCAGTTCTCGCAGTCTTAGACGATAAGGGCAAGTACGCGGGCGTAATCACGAGGCGGTGGATAATAAGGTCGGGACTTGATTTTGCATCAACAAAAGTTAAAACCTTAATGCGCCCTGCACCCAAAGTTGATCCAAACGTGTCCCTTAGTAAAACAGCTAAGTTGATGATAGAAAGCGGTGTAAGGCAGCTTCCAGTTTTTGAGAAAAGAAAACTTTTAGGATTCATCACAGACGAAAGCATTATTCATGGAGCTGTGACTCAACAATGGGGCAACAGTAAAGTAAAGGAGATAATGACGAAGGCACCCTATACCATCGAAGCAAATCGGTCGGCAGGCGCCGTGTTGAGCCTTATTAGGGAAAGAGGCATCTCGCATGTGCCAGTCATGGATAACGGAAAACTCGTTGGCATGGTAAGCATACAGGACATTATCGCGCATGTTTTTCAGCCGCAACGCCGCCAAACGTTAGGTGAAATTGTCGGAGAAAAAATTCCGACGTTGAACATTCCCGCGAAAGGCATCATGAATAGCCCGGCAATCACGGTTCAGGCTGAGACCACTTTAAAGGAAGCAGAAGAGAAAATGCATCGTTATGACATTTCCTGTTTGCCCGTTCTATCACAAGAGAAACTAGTGGGCATTGTAACAAAGTTGGATTTTCTCGAACCAATATCGCAGATGGAAATTTCTGAAAGAAAATTCACGCTGCAATTGGCAGTCAAAGACATCAAAGTAAACCCAGATGAGCAAAGTTTCATGATGGACGACTTTGACACTTTTACTCGTAAATACGAAAACGTCTTCAAAACTGGAACACTCTTCGCTTACATTAAAACGCACGGCGCAAGCCGCAAAGGCGTGCCGCTTATTCACTGCCGCTTGCAGTTGAGAACAGCAAAAGGGGCTTTCTACAGCTCAAGCGAAGGCTGGGGCGTAGAACCAACTTTTCGAGTGGCGTTGGATAGGCTTGACAAGAGAATTCTGCGCAGCAAGGAACTAGCTCATGACTCAACGTATGCGACGGATTTCTTGCGGAAAATAGGCTTCCCCGAAGAGGAACTATAGCGCAGGACACATGCAGAATCATCTTAAATCGCTATGCAAGTACGTGACTCTGTAGTGTTTAACTTGGCGAAGATGCAAATGTATGCGTGGCAGCTTCGCCTGCACATGCCACTCAAAATTGTCATTTGAAGGTTTAGAATTGCTGAGGTAGACACACGAATAGTATCATGCGCTCAAATTTTAAATACTATAACTGCTGAAGGTTAAACTGGGAGAAGGTTATGGCTACCCATTTTTTCGGTAAAGCATGGTCAATCTTACTGCTCGTTGCTGTTCTCTCAGCATCGATAATACTGGCTTTTGAATCAATCCTCATCGTTTACGCTCGACCAAACATAGGCGAATACATTGTAACCGAATGGGGCAGTGGCAACCTCTGCAGAATCAGCACAAGCGGCGTCAGAACCGTAATATACCAGTTCCCAAGACTCACAACGCCTTCCGAGCTAGAAATCGATTCATCAGGCAACTACATAATCGCCGAGTACCGCGCTGAAGTATTATCTAAAATCAGCCCCACTGGAGTAAGAACCGTAATTTACAGGTTTGAAGATGACAGTGGACCAGACGGTCTCGCCATTGACAGCCAAGGCAACTACATAGTCACCGAGTCAGAAGCCAACAAGCTCTCAAAAATAACACCCAACGGCGTGCGAACCGAAATTTACAGTTTCATACCTGGCTTTTACCCTGCGGGTGTGGTCATTGACCCGCAGGGCAACTACATAGTCGCCCTTTCTGGCTTCGATATATTAGCTAAAGTTACTCCAGAAGGAGTTATATCCACAATTTACAACTTTAACACAGGCTCATGGCCTGACGGCATAACCATTGACGCAGACGGCAATTACATAGTCACAGAATACTCCGGCAATAAAATCGACAAAGTCACACCTGCAGGCGTCAAAACCGAAATATACTCATATGGGGGGTTAGACGCAGGTCCTGACGGCGTAACCATTGACGCAGACGGCAATTACATAGTCACAGAATTCAAAAGCAGCAAACTCTCAAAAATCACGCCCACAGGCATCCGAACTCCATTATACACATTCGCCTATGGAACAGAACCTGAAGACGTAGCAGTCGTAACCCAAATCAACCCCATACTTTCAGCTTTTGACTTGCATTATGCTTCTAGCCACGTAAAAATTACCTATCCCTCAGAGGCAACTACAAAACCGCTAGGTTGCAGCCCCGCGATGGTAAGCGACTGGTTAGCGTCAATGGCGGTAGCCACAAGACTGCAAAACTTCACCGAGGGACAAGACACCAACAGCAACTTTGTAGACCAAGCAACGGGCACAGCCGTGGGGCAGCCTATGGACAGCATCGTCAGCTTTGGCGGTCCAGTCGTCAATCCAGTTGTCAAGTACGCTGAAAGTGAGACGACGCCGCAAGCCAACAGGGCGCCTATTCGGTATTATTACGCGGACAGCGTTTGCTACTTCCAGCACTGGAACGGCTCAACAATCACTGGTGCCAATCTTCCAATTTCAAATATCAACAATGACAAGGATATGTTCGTCATCGAAGTTTATCAGGATGGAAATGGAAGATTCATGATGCTCTGCTACGGTTTCGGCTGGAAAGGAACCTACGCTGCGGGCAAATTCTTCGACGCCAACATCTACCATAATCTGGACTCATACAAGGTTGGCTGGATCATCGTAAAATGGGAAGACACAAACGGCGACGGCTTCGTTAATTACCCTAACGACGGTGACACGTACACGGTCGCGGCAACAGCCTCATAGTGCATGTGAGCGGTGAGACTGAGTAAAACTCGAAGCTATTCCAGAATTGTTCCATTTATGGGAAGGCTGCGCTTTTTTTCAGCGTTCCAGAAAGTGATGTTGTTCCGAGCGACGAGAAAGGCAGGCTTCAAAGCGTTAATGCCCTTGTGAGCGTGTACGGAGTAACTTTTTTTGTTGATTATGATGAATGCAGTTGCAGTTAACACTAATGACGGAACAAGCCATGAAGAATACTCAGGAACAACACCGTTTTCATCAATAATGCGCCAGCCATACGCGCATACTCAAAAGTTGGGTTCAAACCGTACGGGCAATACGTCTTGATAAAAACTTGAAGGGCTTAAGAAGTGCATTGGGGCATGCTCAGTGCAGTGCACATTGTTTTTCAACATGCTTTTGGTTGAAAAAGCAGCCAATACGGACCCCTCCCCCTATAGTTTTCTGCATTGATTGACTATTAGGCTCCAAATATGACGGGGCTGCAGCCCACAGCAGATGATGCCCTGAAGCAACATCACTGTGCGGGTGTCGGATCTGCCACAAACCTTATTAGCAGAACGATACAAACCCCGTTCCTAGAGGGGAGACGTTCACATGGTTTATTGTCCAAAATGTGGCACTCAGAACGAGGACACAGCAGAGTATTGTGTCAAATGCGGGGCAAACTTGCAGACAGGAACCTACGCGTCACGCAGGTATGAGCGCAAAAGAATGGAACATGAATGTTTTGGGCTTCCTCACGGAGGCGCAATCTTTGGATTAGTAATCGGTGTAATCATTTTGCTTTGGGGAATTTCCACAATGGCTCAGCACATGGGTTGGATGACTCAGACGTTTGACCTTTGGTATATAGTTATCATCATCTTTGGCGTCCTACTAATTGCTGGCGCAATCTACGGAATGAACCGCCGCAAATCACCCCCAATAACACAATAATCAAGCAATCGGCTCAGCGTCGCACGAAGGTAAAGAACATCGAGCGCAAATTCTCCTGTGTTCCCACTGAGACAGAGACATCTTTGTCGCCAGCCACAGCACACTTAAAGCAACAAAGAAAAGGTCAACGGAAAGGCTCTTAGCCGCTTCTTCCACGCCAGCAACAATCAGAAAGGAGCCTACAGCCAAGAGAACGCCTGCGAAAAAACGCGTGAACCCATTCTGAAACTTCACGGGCACAACCGGATAAAGCAAAGCAGCCGCAACGCCAACCACGCCGACTAAAACGGGCACAAACGATTTTTCTCCAATTTTCAAGTTCAAAAAGAAAAACAATCCGACGCATACGAGAACGATAACTGCGCCGACTAAAAGCCCCGAACAGCTAGCACAGAATACTTTACTGCCAATTTTTACGACGTGAGTGGAATAGGGCACGCAGGTAGCATGGTGTCCACGCAAAACCTTAACGCGTACTTTATGGAAGCTGTGCACGGTTTTATCTCGCTCTTTGAGGCCAATAATTCCTGCGCATGAAGCGGGATAAAGAACCGCAAAAATGCCTAACACGCACACAACAGCTAATGCTGAACCAACCACGGGCTTCCGCAGCGTAAAATCGTCTTGAGCTTCAGGCGGATTAACAACGAAAACAACAGCCAACATCAGCCCGAAGAATGACACAGAAATCAAAAACAGCAGGGTCAAGCTGGCGAATTTGCGGTTAAGCGTCAACATGTTTCTATCAAGCTCAAATTATGCTCTTCAACTGCCTTAAAACACCTTGACCCGCCATATAACGGTAAACGCGCCTCTTCACGTTGTTTTTGGAGAAAACACCATGCATTTGCCTATTCCAAGAACCGAAAAACCCGCGGTAACACTTGTAAAGCTCACGCTGCACCTGCTCCCTCGTCAAAGCCTCAGTCGGCATCGTAGCATGCACCATATCATAGTTAGCCCAGTTCCAATCCTCAATCCACCCATTACGCTTCGCCTCCTCGTAAAGGTCAGTGCCGGGAAACGGCGTCAAAACCATAAAAATAGCTATGTCCGGGTCAATGTGATTAACAAACTGTCTTAAGCCTGCTAGTGATTCAGCTGAGTCGCCGCGTTCGCCGATTATGCAGGTTGCGTGAGAAAATATGCCATTCTGCTTTAACAATTTCACAGCCGCTTCAGCGTACTCGGGCTTTGAATCTTTACGGAAACTATCCAAAGTGCTTCGGCTGTGGCTCTCAACGCCAAGCAGCAGCCAATTAATTCCCGCCTTACTCATTTTGGCTACAAGCTGCGGATTCTTCGCCACATCATCACATCGAGCCTGCATAAAACACGTTATGTCCTGTGAGAAGGGACGCTTGATTAATTCATCGCAAAACTCGTCCATGCGCGGACCTAAGCCGAAGTTGTCATCAGTCAACCACAAAAGCCTACTGCCATAGTTGTTGTAGAGGAACTCCATTTCGTCGGCCACCCGCTTCACAGACTTGTGCCGCCAAGTGCCCTGCCAATGCTTCCACTGCGAACAAAACGTGCAACGATGCGGGCAGCCTCGTGACGCTTCAACCACGCCATACTTTGCCTCCGAACCAGCCATCATCGTGAAATGGTACTTGTGCGCGTATTCCCCAACGAAATGATACGCTGGAAAAGGCAGTTGATTTAAGTCTTCGATGAGTGGGCGCGGAGGATTATGCTGAATCTTTTGGCGGTGCCTGAAAGAAATGCCCGCTATCCCTGAAAAATCCCTTTTGTCACGCACTGCTTTAACCAATTCTACTATTGTTTCTTCGCCTTCTCCGCGAACAATCACGTCTATTTCAGGGTACGCCTCAAGGCTTTCCTGAGCCAGCGCCGTGAAATGCTGACCCCCAGTAACGGTTACAGCGTCAGGTTTTAGTTTCTTGGCAGTCTCCAACGCACGAGCGGACACGTAGGCGTTACACGTTGCAAAACCACTTGTCGCAACTACATCAGGATTAAAGGCTTCAATGCGTTTCATTAAACCGTTCCAGTCCAGAGACATGGCTTGGCAGTCTAAAACCTCGATTTCCGCGTCCGCTACTTTGCTTTCAAGATACGCAGCAAGTTGAAGAAGTCCGTATGGAGGCGGAAGATATTCGCCCATAACAAACCAGTAATCTTTTGGCGGTTCAACGAACAGAACCTTCACCAAACCACTTTCACCCCGAAATCCACCGCACACCCAAGCAGTTGCCTTTTCTCTTTGTTTTTTAGCCTAAATATGCTTTTACATTATAGTCTGCTGAAACAATAAAACATGGAAGCGTTAGCTTAAGCTGTCGTAATAGGCTGAACCTTTGGTTTCCAGTATTTCCAGAATTATCTGCTCCGTCTTCTCTCCAACCCCGCTAATCTCTCTCAGTCTATTCTTCATAGCCGACAGCGGCGTATTCAGCTTTGAAATCGCGTAAGCAGCGTAGCTGAAAGAGGAGCGTTTGCCCTCCAATCGCAGGAAGTAGTCAAGCTGCTCCAGCATCACAGTTACTAAATCGTTTTCCCATAAAAGGTCCCTGTAAAGCGCAGGCGGCATACGCCTATGCAGCTTATACATTTTGGCGATTTGATTAAAAACCGAGTTTATCGAGCTGTAATACGCGTCTGTTGCTTGACCCCACTCATTCGCCTCGTAGATTTCCTCATACTTTGCAATAAGTTCAGGATGCTTCTCGCTGAGCACATTGTAGAAATAGTCTTTTTGCCTTCCAGCCTTAAGCGTCATGCCGCCGAAAATCACGAAGTCAACACCAACATCACGCGCTTTTTTCAAGGTTTCCCCAATCATCACAGGCGTATCGGTTATGAACGGAATTACGGGAAGAAGAAACATGCCGCATGCAACGCCTTCCTTTTTGAACATGGCAAGTGTTTTCAGGCGTTCGCTTGGGGAGGGCACGTGCGGTTCAAAGATGGCGCTGACTTCATCATTTGCCGAAGAGAAACTGAAGCTTACGATAGCCCTGTTCTGCTGGTTAATGCGCTTGATGATGTCGATGTCGCGTTCGACAAGAGTGGATTTTGTCAGTATGTGCACGGGCCACCTGTATTCGCATAAGAGCTGCAAGGTTTTGCGTGTTAACTGATATTTCTCGTCTACAGGTTGGTAACTGTCGCCGACTCCGCCGCCTAGCATGATATAGCCTGGCTTCAGCTTTACACGCCGACCAATCGGTTTCAGTTCTCTACGCAGAACTTCCACCGCGTTTGTCTTCACTGCCACATTCTCTCCAAAAACGCCGTCGACACGGTAGCGTTCTGAGCGCCCGTCGCAGTACACGCAGCTGTGAGTACAGCCTCTGTAAAGGTTCATGCCATAACGCGAAACGAACCATGAATCAATTTTGCCGTGTTTAAGCAGTATTGATTTTGCCTTGATTTCTTGGATAGTCACCACGTTTATTCGCCCTCTGTTTATCCTCAAACATCAAAGAATAGAAACTGAGAATAGTGCCACTTATAGTTGGTTCAAGCGCTATTGGCTTCGGCATTGGTCATCTGTTGTGCGGTACTTTCTGTTGCTTTCGCCTTTGGTCTATATGGAAACAATGCGACTAGAACTGACATAATTTCAACTCGTCCAATAGTCATCGCAGTAATCATCAGCCACTTGTAGGCTATGGGCATGGAAACGGTTGTTGCGCCCATTGAGATGCCGTTTGTTGTGAGCGCAGAGCCTACTTCGAAAAGAGCGTCAGTGAATGATACGCCCATCGTTGTGAAGAGCACTGCGAAGATGACGAGAGTAAATATGAAGAGCAATATGGAAACGACGACTGGAAGATATTCATGATTATTTGCTTCCTCCAGCGTTTCTTTTTCCGAGATGACGTTTTCCTTGACAAGCACGTCCTTGATGCTTTGCTTTATTGATTTTGCGAAGGTGATAAGTCTGGATACGCGTATGCCGCCTGCCATGGAGAATGCGCATCCGCCGATGAGCATGAGTACGATGAAAATGGACAAGGCTGTGCTGTTGAGCGATGCTATATTGATGTAGTCATATCCTGTTGATGACGACATGCTTACAACATGGAACAGAGAATCAAGAGGTTCAATGTTTGTTATAGAAGAGATAACAGCTGTTCCAAACGCGATTATTAGGAAGAAAAGCACAATTTCTACAGAAAACATTTTCTTAAGTTTTAGCGTGAACAAGCGATAATTGAAAGCAAAATTGACTGAGCCCAAAAGCATGATGATTATTATGAGAATCTTTGGTGCCAAGCCCAAGTACTGCTGGAACTGTTGTACAGAAGGCGCGAAGCCGCCAGTTATGGTGTCGATGACGAACGTGCCAGTTTTGATTAGGTCCGGGAAACCTATAGCGTAAAAAATGATTGTGAAGGCTACTATGTAGACGCCGTATATTGCGAAGACGGAAAAGAACACTCTTTTTAGGTTGCTGCTTAAGGTGTCTATTCCTAAAGCGTTGCCGAAGCTGCCCATGGCTTTTCTTGATTGGAAGAAGGCGAGAAGCAGGAAAACTACGCCGATGCCACCCATCAACTCGGTTAAACTCCTGTAGACAAGTAAGGATCTTGGCAGAACATCAGCGTTTAATATAAAGCTGAAACCTGTCGTTGTGAAACCTGAAACGCTATCGAAATAGGCGTTGGTGAACCTGTCAACCAAGTTTACGCTGGTGAATGGGTCACTGTAAACATATGGTATAGTGCCTATTAGAGGCAGTACAATGAAAGCAGCTAAAAACAGGACGCTTGAAGACTTGAAATCTAAATCTTTCCGCTCGCACAGAGCGTTTAGCAGGAAACCGCAGCCAAGAAATGTAACGCATACTAAGAAAAGTGAAATCACAGACTCAATTTCATTGAAGTAAAGTCCTATGCCTATTGGCAAAATTGTAAGTAGCCCTGCAATTTGGAGTAGGAAACCAAGATTTGCGAAAATGCGGCTGCTCATCTTGATTCAGCTCCTTATTACATGAGGAGCGGTTAAAAGTTTTACGGAAATCCTGTCATTATAAGTAAACAACATCCGGCAGTGGTATACTGGTGGAATTCTGCAAAAACCATAA
>CAYGYB010000028.1:0-10013 GCA_964354015.1 uncultured Candidatus Bathyarchaeia archaeon | reverse complement strand
CGCTGAGGTCTGCTCTGTTGCTCGGAAAGATCTATAGCCCCCTTATATAAACTATAAATAGAATCTGAATGGGTATTTTCAACTCTGTAGCAGGCAAGAATCAGTTAACCGTTTTGTGTTTCTTGAAGTAGACCAGCAAGCCAGTAGCTGCAGCAGCGACTGCGACCACGGCGGCAGCAGTTGAAATCATGGTTAAATCAACGGCTGGGGTCAGAGTGTTTGGTTTTTCGGGAGGGGTGTCCGCTACATCAAAGTTGATGGTGTTTGAGGCTTCGATGAGACCTATTGCGTCTTGGGCGTAGACCGTCAAGGTGTGGGCGCCGCTGGGTAGCCCTGTGAGAGTGGTATTTTGGGAGATGGTCACGTTTGCTTGTCCATCCAGACTATAGGCTGTCCATGAGACTGGTTTGCCTACTGTGAAGTTTAGCGGCAAATCCTTAGTGGTGTATGTAACGTTTTGTATTGAGTGAATCGCGACGTTCAGCGGAACGGTGTCTACTGCAAAGTTAGAAAAGTGAACTGTTTCCGAGGCTCCGTTGTTGTAGTCTGCGTCCGCGGCGTACAGTGTTATGTTGTGCCATCCGTCTAGCAGAGTGATAGTTGTGTTTCCAGATATTGTGACGTTCCGTCCGCTGTCTATTTGGTAACCAATCCAGAGAGTTGGCTTATTAACAGTGAAAACCAGAGGCACATCACTTGCAGTGTAGATTTTGTCTTCAGGAGACAAAACCGTTATCTTCGGCGGCGTGGTATCCGCTACATTTCTCAATGTGACCCTAACCATCATGCCGTCGAGTCCTGTCAATATCTGACCATAACTCTGTTGGGTTCCCGCCATCACAAACTGGTTTGGGCTAGGCTCACCAACATAATATGTTCTTGTGAACTGCAAGTTGTCTTCTGACAATGCGTCGTAGTTACGGTTCCATTGCACGTGCCCCGACGAGTTAGTTATGATCAAGAACGCGCGGTCGCCAGTCAACGCGTAGCCTCCATTGCTTGTCTGAGTCAAAGCGTATGCGCCGAGTCCAGCATATGTTTGGTCCCACTGTACGTTTCCAGATGAATCAGTTTTTATCAACCGCGCCGAGGTCGAGGTCCCACTGGCGTTTTCCCACCCAGCTATGGCGTAGCCTCCGTCGTTTGTTTGAATCGCAGACTCCGCAGCCGAATTGTCTGGTCCAGTGTAGGTTTGGTTCCATTGCACTTGACCAGATGAATCGAGTTTAACGAGTTCAAAACCAGTGAAGTACTTTGTTGCCAACACGTATCCGTCATCGCTCGTGTGGGTTATTGAGTTAGCTTCTATCCCAGGAACAACTCGATTCCACTGCTCCTGCCCCGATGAATCAGTTTTAACCAGCCAAGCGTTTTGAGATTGGACACCGGAGTTCGTGTAACCTGCAAGAACGTAGCCTCCATCGCTCGTTTGAACTATGCAGTTTGCTCCATCATCTTGAGAACCACCATAAGTCCTGTTCCACAGCAAATTCCCGTCTGAGTCCACTTTAACCAGATACATGTCAAAGCCGCCTGCCCCGTAGGATTTAGTGTAACCTGCAAGAACGTAGTTGCCATCGCCCGCTTGAATCACGCTTTTTGCCCCGTCATCTTGTGCTCCGCCATAAGTTTTTCTCCACTCCACCGCATCCATGTAATAGCTCCCAAGCCCTTGGAAAACGTTAAGCCGTTGGGTTACTTTGACTAGCCAAATGTCAGAGCCGCCGGCACCAGAAGATGTAGTATACCCTGCCAGAATGGTACTGTTTTCACCATTTATTTGTGCCATTGAGTAGGCAACGTCATCTCTTGCCCAGTTTGCCCCATCACCGCCACTCAAATTCAATGTGCTTGATAATTGCGGCACATAATTCGCGGAAGAGAAATGCACTAACTGTGTTCCAGCTGCCGCTGAAATTAACAGTGCCAAGATGAATGTTAGTGCTAATGCTTTTCTTTTCACAAGCACCAAACCTTTTCTCTGTTCCATATTATGTGTTTTCTGCTGTAAAAGCGTTTTTGTCAAGGTTTCTTGACTAAACAGCCCTTTTCTTAGTCAAATCTTCTTGACTAACGGCTGCGCTGCGGCGTTTTGGGCAAGTCTGCAGGTGTAAGGCAAACTATCCAGTTCAATGCCTTTGCTCCTTGGTTTTCGCCGGACATTCGGGATTGAGGCACAAGTTCCAAGGGCGCTTTCCCCTCATCCAAACTCGCACTGTTGGCGAGCCGCAGCTTTTGCAAACGTTGCCTGTCGGCTTCACGGAGCCTCTCTGCGGAAGAGGAAAAGCGGTTTTGCATTTGCCCTCAAAGTAGTTAGTGCATCCTACAAAGCGTTTGCCAGTTTTTCTAGAATACACGATAACCAGTTTTCCATCGTGGCATGTTGGACACGCACCGATGGTCTTTTCATCCAGCGCAGATTTTTTAAGCGCTTGGGTCAACTGTGCGCCGATTACCTTCTCTTTTTCCTTCAGTTTCTCTGTAACAGGCTTTAAAATTTCAATTGCGTTCAGCAGAACATTTTCTTTTGTTTCCTTTCTCTGCTGGATTTCACTCATTTTCTCTTCAAGCTTCCGCGTTAACTCTGGCGATACAACGGTTGGACAGTACTTTTTCAAAACTTCAATAACCTTGAAGCCGAGGTCGGTCACCATAATTCTTTCTTCATAGACATACTTCCTGTCGTACAGTGTTTGTATTATTCCTGCTCTGGTTGCCTTTGTCCCGATTTCTTCTTTCTCCATTTTTCTCAGAAGGCTGCTGGGATTGTATCTTGGCGGCGGTTGAGTAAACTTGTCCTCCAAAATCACTCGTTTAACGCTGACTTTTTGCCTTTCCTTCATCGGCGGCAAAACCGTGCCCTCTGATCGAGCATAGGGCTTGTAGAAGCGAAGCCAACCTTCATCTAAAGTTTGTCTTCCTCTCAGATTGAACCGCTGCCCGTTGATGCTGATGGTAACTTTTATGGTTCGCTGCAGCGCTGGTTCGCCGAAAGTTGCCATAAACCTTCTGGCAACAAGGTTCCAAATGTTTTTCTCAGCGCTGTCTAAGGCTCTTTCAGGCAGATTTCCCGTCGGGTAAATAGCAGGGTGCGCAGGGCCCTCCATTTTTCCCTCGTTTGGCTTCAACTCTGGCTTAGCAAGAAGTTCAACTGCAAACGCATTGTACTCGCGACTTTTGCCTATTTTCTTCAGAATCGTTTCATACCCGATTGCAGGCGGCAGTTTTTGGCTGCTGGTTCTCGGATACGAAATCAACGCATCCAAGTATAACCGCTGCGCGATTTTGGAAGTACGCATCGGCGTGTACCTGAAAAGCCTGTAGGCTTCGCTTTGCAGGGAACCCAAGTCGAAGGGCAACGGCGGCATCTGCTGGAACTTTTTCGTTTCTACTTCTTCTATTTCACCGTTTTCCCCTCTGCAAGCGTTAACTACAGCGTCTGCTTCTTCCTTGATTTTGATAACGTTCTTTTCATATTCTGCCTCAAAAACTAAGTCGCCTATTAACAATGCGGCTTTTATGCTCCAGTAGGGCGTTGGCACGAAACATTTTATGCTTCTTTCGCGTGCCGCGAGAAATTTGAGTGTTGGTCCCTGCACGCGTCCAGTGCTGAGTATGGCGTATCTTCCGCTGTAGTTTTTCGCTGCGGTCGTCAAGGCTCTGGACAGGTTTATGCCGTAGAGCCAGTCTACCTCATGTCTTGTCAGTCCTGCTTCAATGAGGGCAAAATCCAAGTTTGGCAATGCCTCAGTGTACGATTTCTCTATTTCCTCTTTTGTCAGCGTAGAGTACTTCATGCGTTTTGAAGTGTTTTCCTTGTTGCCGCAAGCATATTTTAGTATGCAGTAGCCGATTATGCTGCCTTCAATGTCATAGTCGCATGCGTCGATGAAAGCGTCTGCGTCTTTCGCTAGTTTCGTGATGGTTTCAAGCCAAGTGCGGATTCGCCTTGCTCCGCGTTTAGCTAAGTACAATGGAACCCACTGGTAACTGAAAACAGGATAGTGCCCTCTTTCTTTCTTTTCGCTTGCAACCGTGTATAAATGCCCCAAAGCTGGAACGATAACTATGTCTTTGTTTCTTTTTGCCACGTAGTAGGGAACGCCGTTCTCCACAATTTTTTTAGCTTTTCCCGTCGCATCCAAAGCTGCGGCTATTCTGTTAGCGGCATCTGGCTTTTCAGTTATAATTAGCGTGTACTTCTCCAAATGTTGCAAGCCACACTTCTTAATTGAGAATTCAGCTTTTCCTCAAAATAAGCTTTATAGCAAGCAGTCGCATTTCGGTAAAAAGGAATTGCTATCCATTTTAGCAACCAATAAATACGTCATGGTGTTACTTTTCTGTTGTTTCAGGGAGTGAAATGTAATGCCTCAGCGAGTCACTTGCCACGGATGTGGATACTTATTATACGACGGTCCGGAGCTTAAACCTCCAGATGAAATTCTCCAACAGCATGATGGAAAATGCCCCAAATGCGGCAAAAAGCTGTCTCTGCTGCCTATTGATGTTGAAGTGAAACCCATAAGATAAGCGGGTCAAAGCGAAGTCTGGGCGCCTCAGAAAGCCGCTTAGTACCTTTTTTTAGCCGTAATCAAAAACTTTTTGCTTTGAGAAGAACTCCAAGGTTAAGCCCTTGGGTTACAGTGCATGCTGAAAAATCTAAACAGCCTTTCTCCCTGTAGACAACAGTTGAATTCTCGGAAAGCCATAAATAAACGACCATTGTGATATAAACAATTATTAACCACCAAAAATAGATAAAAGACCTCATTAAGCTGCATGAAGAGATGGTTTGAATTGGGGATTAAAGATACACTGTCAAAGGAACGCCTCAGTAGCGGTCTCAAAGGCTTTGGACGATTACGCTTTCAGATAAACCACACGACAATACTGTCTATTTCAGCTTTGCTGCTAATACTCTTCATCGCTTTCACTCTCCGCGTTATGCCTGTACGCTGGGAAATACCTTCAGGCACAGTGCACCTAAACGAGTTTGACCCGTACTACCAATTCATTTTGACAAGGCGAATGGTACAGAACGGTTTGCTCTCGCCTTATTGGCCTACACCGTGGATAAACACGCAACAATGGTATCCTGGTGGCTTGGACATGTCTGGTTCGCTGCCTGCTTTGCCAATGACCACGGCTATACTCTACGGCATCGTCTCTTTCCTAGGTGTGAACATCGATTTAATGACGTTTGCTGCATTCATACCAGCAATAATGGGCGCCCTCTGCTGCCTTGTGATATATTTCATTGGCAAAGACTTCGGCGGAAAACCAGTTGGTTTGCTCGCGGCACTCTTCCTAGCTTTGTCACCATCTTTCCTTCAAAGAACATGTCTCGGCTTTTTTGACACGGAAGTCGTGGGTGTTATGGGGCTTTTGGTGTTTATGCTCATGTTTCTAAGGGCTATCGACCAAAAGAGGTCTATAGGGTCGTCGCTAAAATATTCACTCGGCGCTGCAGCAGGATTAATTTTCTTCATCACAGGGTGGGGTGCCGCCTACTTCATAATAGATTTAGCTGTACTTTTTGTTTTCGTGCTACTCTTGTTGAAAAGGTACAATCAACGACTACTGTTTTCTTATAGCATAATCTTCGGCATAGCGCTCGCCGTTTCAGTAAATGTTCCTTACTTTACATTCCACTATCTAACTGCAGGCGCAGTGATACCCGTTGCAGGCATGTTTCTTTTGCTCTGCCTTTCAGAAGTTTTGCGCCATAACATATCGGCAAGAACTAAACTTTTGCTCATTACAGCATCGCTTGTCGTGTTAGTTGGCGGTTTCGTTGTACTGTGGCAACTTGGCTACCTGGGAGGTATTGCAGGGAAATTCTTCTCGGTTCTAGACCCGTTTGCCCGTTCAGCAGCTCCTCTTATAGAGTCCGTAGCTGAGCACAGAGTTTCCGCTTGGGGTAACATTTATTATGAGTTGGGCGCAGGGATACTGTTTTTCCTAGCAGGTTTGTACTTTACGCTGAGAAATCCCACTAATAAGAACGTGTTCCTGCTGCTCTTCGGCATAACATCACTGTACTTCGCATCCTCTATGGTGCGTCTGCTCATTATCTTCGCGCCAGCCTTCGGCCTTTTGGCAGCCCTAGGCATTCTTGGCATACTGAAACCATTCTATACTTTATTAAGAGAAACTCCCCACATCGCTGTAAAAGCAAAACGTGGTCTAGCGCGTGTAAGCAAAGAATACAGTGGACTGGCTGTTTTTCTAATATTCCTTCTCGTAGTTACGAATCTTGCTTTCTCCCCTCAAAGCGGCGGTGTGCCTAGAGCGTACGCCAGCGCCTACGCGCCAATAACAATCACTTCCTCCAGTCTGCCAATCGCTCCTTCTGAGCCGATATCAGAGTGGCTGGACATGCTATCTTGGACTCAGACCTACCTTAACTCATCAACTGTCGTATGCGCGTGGTGGGACTACGGATATTGGCTAAGCATACTTGGAAATGTTACAACTTTGGCTGATAACGCCACCGTGAATAGCACGCAGATAGAAAACATAGGTTTCATCTTCATGGCTAACGAGACGCAATCAATGAAAATGCTAGAAAGATACAACGCCAAATACATCCTCGTCTTCACCGTCATAGCTATAAAGTCTGGTGCTGCAACGTTTACTGCTAGTTCCTATGGTTTGGGTGACGAAGGAAAGTGGATGTGGATGGCAAGAATCTCAGGAGAAGCCAAACAGAGATTCATTGACGAAGGCTTACTTGATGAAAACTCTGCATGGACAAACGAAACAACCTTCTACAATGCAACTGCCCAAGCATGGTACGATTCTGGAAAGAGCGCGACGATATACAAGCTGATGAGTTGGGCAAAGCAACGTTGGTGCGACATATCAGGCATGAGTTACGTAACGCCAGATGAAGCAGGCGTGCAACCTACATACTTCAATGAAACCTACTTTGCCGGTGAAGATCGTGCAATGAGTGAGGCTTTCCAAGTGGCTTCTGACACGTGGATTGTACCGCTGGTGTGCCTGTACGAAATCAACTGGGACGCATACTATAACACTACGAGTCCTGCAACTTAACAGTGAGGGAGCGACAACTTGTTTCCAAAAGTTCCTGACCAACACAAGGCAGGTAAACCGTTAGTTCCAAACGGTCTAGGCGTAATCTACGTTTTATTCACCACTGTCTACCTTTTCTTGGTGTACTTTTCAGGCGTCATCAAAAACTCGAGCGGTGTTTCTGCGCCGTTGACTTTAGCCGTGTGCGTCTTGTTCGGCGGTTTCATGGGTTTGCTGGATGACTGGATGGATCTGAAATGGCGTTATAAGGCGTTTATGCCCTTAATAGCCGCTTTGCCTCTCATATACTTCGCAATTGAGAATCCTTTGACGCGGACATCCATATCTTTGCCCTTCTTAGGGTCGATTCAATTTGGTGATATGTACTATTTTGTGATTATTCCTTTAATCGTCATGATAGTTACTAACACTGTAAACCAACTTGGCGGGTTGAACGGTTTGGAAACTGTTTGCCCAGCAATAATTGTGATGGGGTTAATGGCTCTGTCGTCGCCGTCACACCTGATATTGATGCTTGGACCCTTAATCTTCTGGTTGATTCTTGCAGGTTTTAATCTTCAAGGCAAGATTTTCGTCGGCAACTCAGGTTCATTCGCCATAGGCATGACCATAGCCTCGTTCGCCATAATCACAGACCTGAAATTGCCTCTGCTGATTTCAATTCTGCCCTACGTTGTTAACTCGTCTCTGATACTGTTGACTATTTTCTTTGTTAAGAAACGGGCAAGCGTTTCGTTTGACGGCAAAAAACTCGTGTCTGACCATAGGCGAAGCTTGGTTACGCTTATAACTTACCGCCGACCGTTGACTGAACGCCAAGTAGTCGTCATAATCTCTTTAATCACTGCGTGCTTCACATTGGCTGCAGTGGCTATCGCGTTACTCTGAACACTTGTTTTTTAACTGATTCACCATTTGTGGTGTCTTACCCTCGATTGAGTTTTCAACGTGTACGGATTAGCCGTTTTTTGTTGATTATTATAAGCGCAGTTACAGTTAGCATTAGTAACGGAATGACACAGGGGGGATACTCTGGGATAACACCAGCCTCATCAGTTTTAATCAATATAAAATCACCGCCGCTGTATTCAAAATAATGCTTGGTAGAAGCAGCTATTGCGTATCCTCCATCAGACGTTATGACCAATGAATGCGCATCGCCTATTCCATACGTTCTGTTCCACTCCATATTGCCATTCGCGTTGGTTTTCACCAGCAGGAAATTGACTTTGGAACTGCGGATATGGACTGTGCTGCCGGCTAGTGCATATCCTCCGTCAGGCGTTGCGACTAGAGAGTAGGCCCATGCATTATCGTCGGCTGTGTAGGTTTTGCTCCATTGTATTGTCCCATATGAATCGGTTTTCGCCAACCAAAAAGCATAGGTTGTGCTGCCAGCCAATGCGTATCCGCCATCGGGTGTCACAATTAGCGAGTTAGCCTCTTCATACACAATTGGTCCACCCCATGTTGTGTTCCATTCAACGTTTCCAAAAGCGTCAGTCTTAACGAGCAAGCCGTCGCCTGCTACCGCGTATCCTCCATCAGGCGTCGCGACCACTGAGTGTGCATAGTCATCCTCAGTCCCTCCATATGTCTTGTTCCATTGCATGTTCCCAAGCGCGTCAGTTTTCACTAACCAAAAATCATGGCGTCCAGCACCAAAAGACTCGGTGTCGCCTGCCAGTGCGTATCCTCCGTCAGATGTCGCAACTAACGAACGAACCCATTCTTCCTTTGTTCCACCGTATGTTTTGTTCCATTTCATACTGCCATTTGCGTCCGTCTTCACCAGCCAGAAGTCATAGTTACCAGCGCCAAATGAGTTTGTATTGCCTGCTATTGCGTATCCTCCATCAGACGTTACCGCCAAACCCCAAGCCTCGTCAGCACCTGCACCCCCGTATGTTCTGTTCCACTCCATGCCACCTAGCGCGTCGGTCTTTACCAGCCAAAAATCGCGGTCACCAGCCCCAAAAGAATCTGTGAAGCCAACAACTGCATACCCTCCATCAGGTGTCACCACCAACGAGCGAGTTTTCTCGGTCCCTGTTCCTCCGTATGTTTGGCTCCACACTGAAGCTGCCTCAACCGAAACAACTGACGAAGAACATAACAGAACAGAAAGAACCACGCCATAGAGGAACAGTTTTCTACGCAACAACGTCCCCTCATTATTATATTCTAATTGTTTGAGTAAAAGTTTTGCGGTAGACGCGCACTACAATGAAAGGCGCTTGCACGCCGAACATGCACGCAAAAGCCCGAAGAAACAACAAAAGAGGAAGAAATAATAAGACACAAAGGAAATACTAAGACCTAAGGCGGGTAGGTGGACCTCCACCCGTTCCGCCTGAATAAACCCCGGTGTAGGAGGTAAGAAAAAAGTGAAGTTTGATAGTCGAGACGTGACTTTAACCGCAGTCTTTGCGGCGCTATACACTGTGATAAACGTTGTTCAGATGGTCACGGTTGGAAACCCAACAATCTACGGTCCAGTGCAGTTGCGTATTGCGGATGCCCTGATTCCGCTGGCAGCTCTGTTCGGCTGGCCAGTAATCGGCGGCGTCACCATAGGTTGCTTCGTAACTAACGCGTACTACTTCGTCAGTCCAACAGACGTGGTTTTCGGTCCACTAGCCAACTTTGTTGCGGCTTGCCTGATTCTGTTCCTTAGGAAGCGTCGTTTGCTTGCTTGCGTTGTCGGCTCTTTGCCTATTGGACTGATAGTTGGTGGTTATCTTTGGTTGTTCTTTCCGCCGCCAGAAATCTTCAGCACAGTGCCCGCGTGGTTAGCCAGCATTGCCAGCATCACCATTAGCAGTTTGATTGCAGTGGCTGTCATTGGATACACGCTACTGCTAGTGCTTAGTCGCCGTGGCATCATTGAGCCTTTAAAGTCTCGCGGACTAAAAGTTGTTGACCAAAAATAGCTATGCCAAAAACCTTTC
>CAYGYB010000027.1:0-10058 GCA_964354015.1 uncultured Candidatus Bathyarchaeia archaeon | reverse complement strand
GCTTCAAACTCGTAATATCCCTGAGGGCTGACAAGGACGGAGGTCATCATCGCTAAGCTGCCGTAGGCTGAGCCCAGCATGTCGCTCATCACGTCGCCATCGTAGTTCTTGCAGGCCCAGAGCATACCGCCCTCGGTCTTCATTATCCTGGCGACTGCATCGTCGATTAGGGTGAAGAAATAATCGAGCCCTGCTGCCTCGTATTTTGCCTTCCAGTTCTTCTGGTATTCTTCTTCGAATATTTTGCGGAACTGTGCGTCATAGGTCTTGGAAATAGTGTCCTTGGCGCCCAGCCACACGTGAAGTTTCTGGTCATAGGCATAGGTGAAGCAGGCTTTGGCGAAGCTGGATATTGACTTGTCGGTGTTGTGAATGCCCTGAATGATGCCTGGACCTTTAAAGTCCTGAATTGTTCCGCGCCACATTTCCTTGCCGACGCTGTTCGTGAACACCATCTCGGCCTTTCCAGCCTCTGGGACTCTGTACTCGCAGTTCTTGTACACATCACCGTATGCGTGTCTTCCGATGTGGATTGGTTTCTTCCAGGACCTGACAGCAGGCAGAATATTCTTCACCAATATGGGTGCCCTGAAGACTGTGCCGTCCAGTGCAGCCCTGATAGTCCCGTTGGGGCTCTGCCATTCCTGCTTCAGGTGGTATTCCTTGACCCGGTCCTTGTTCGGCGTTATGGTGGCGCATTTCACGCCAACACCGTATTTTTTTATGGCTTCCGCCGCCTCAAGGGTTATCTTGTCGTCAGTCTCGTCTCTCTTCTTGAGTTGGAGATCGTAGTATTCAAGGTTCATATCCAGGTAGGGTAAAAGGAGTTTTTCCTTTACCATCTGCCACATTATTCTGGCCATTTCGTCTCCGTCTATTTCGACGATTGTTGTCTTCACCTTTATTTTGTTCAATCATATGCCTCCTGTTTTATCCTTTGACTGTGTACGCGAGCAGGCCGCCCTCGTAAAGAATGTCCTTCTGTCTTTGGGAAAGGTTGTATCCGAGTTCGATTTTCAGGTTCTTGGTCTTGTTCACCAAGATGATTGGCTCGTTGTTCTGCAATTTCTTCTTGATGTCTGGTATTTCAATCTCGTCGCCCTGCTCTATCCTGTCATAGTCAGCCATGTTCTTGAAGGACAGAGAGATTATGCCGAAATTCACAAGGTTGGCAGCGTGGATTCGCTCCACCGACTTGGCTATTATTGCCTTGACGCCGAGGTACATCGGGCACAATGCAGCGTGCTCTCTGGAGCTTCCCTGACCGTAAGACTCGCCGGCAACCACGATTGTGTGCAGACCTTTCTTCTTGTTCTCCATAGCTCTCTTGGGGAATGCTGGGTCAATTGGTTCGAAGACGAATTCCGAGTACTTGGGCACATTGGACCTGTACTTGAGTCTGGCGCCGGCTGGCATTATGTGGTCCGTTGTGATTTTATCGCCGACCTTTATCCCGACATTGCC
Source organism: uncultured Candidatus Bathyarchaeia archaeon (assembly GCA_964354015.1). Classification (GTDB taxonomy): domain Archaea; phylum Thermoproteota; class Bathyarchaeia; order Bathyarchaeales; family Bathycorpusculaceae; genus JAOZHU01. The sequence goes on along the minus strand of CAYGYB010000027.1, from coordinate 8,594 downwards.
TTTTATATGCTCGGGCATTTTGTCGTTGACTGGGGGTGTGCCGATGTTCGGGCCTCTGGCGACTTCAACGTTCCTGTTAGCATCCTTTGGGAAGATGAACATCGAGTCGTCGATGATGAATTTTGTTGGCATGTTTACCTTCGGGTACTCGATGCCTGTTTTTCTTGGGTCAGTGAACTTTCCTGTGATTGCTGCCACAGCTGCAACTTCTGGGCTCACAAGGTAGACCTGCGCGTCTTGGGTACCGCTTCTTCCCTCGAAGTTCCTGTTGCTTGTCCTGAGGGATACGGCGGACGTTCTGGGACTCTGGCTGTTGCCGATGCAGAAGCCGCATGCCGACTCCAGCAATCTAGCGCCGGAATCCAGCAGGTCACCGAGGTAACCGTCCCTTGCCGCCATCTGCAGAACCTGCCTTGAGCCTGGCGCGACCCCGAATGACACGTCCGGATGAACTTTTTTGCCCTTCATGATTTTGGCTACGGTGGCTATTTCTTTATAGGAAGAATTGGTGCAGGAACCGACCATCACTTGATCCACCTTCATGTCCTTCATATCGCTGACTCGGACTATGTTGCCTGGGCTGTGCGGCGCCGCCGCAAGGGGCTCCAGTTCGCCGAGGTCAAGGTCTACGACCCTGTCATATTCCGCGTCATCGTCAGCTTTTAGCTCGACCCAATCTGCTTCTCTGCCTTGGGCCTTGAGGAACTTCCTTGTCTCCTCGTCCGAGGGGAATATGGAGGTGGTGACACCCATCTCCGCGCCCATGTTGGTGATTGTGGCTCTCTCTGGGACAGTGAGGTTCTTTACGCCGGCTCCGGCATATTCCATGATAACGTCGACATTGCCCTTCACCGTGAACATCTCCAGCATCTTCAGGACCACGTCTTTGGCGCTGACCCAGGGTTGGAGACTACCCTTTAGGTTTATCTTGTAGACTTTCGGGCATGTTATGTAGAACTCACCTCCGCCCATGGCTACAGCGACGTCTAGTCCGCCGGCTCCGATGGCTATCATGCCGATGCCGCCGCCGGTGGGTGTGTGGCTGTCGGAACCGAGAAGGGTCTTTCCGGGTTTGCCGAACCTCTCCAGATGGACTTGATGGCATATTCCGTTTCCAGCTTTCGAGTAAACGATGCCGTATTTGGCGGCTACTGTTTGAAGGTACCTGTGGTCGTCGGCGTTTTCGAAGCCCACTTGGATGGTGTTGTGGTCTATGTAGCTCACGGAAAGTTCGGTTTTAACCTGTTTCAAACCCATTGCCTCGAACTGCAGGTATGCCATTGTTCCTGTGGCGTCCTGAGTTAGGGTTTGATCAATCTTGATGCCTATCTCGTTGCCGGGCACGTATTTGCCCACAACCAGATGTTTTTCCAGTATCTTTCGAGTAAGGGATTTGCCCATAGTTTCTCCTCCTTTTGGAAATCCTTTGTCCTTCTCACACTTATATAAATTGTCAATTTACACTTGCGCTAATGAATGGGAATACTTTACTTTCTATTTGTTTTGGGGGCTTGCCTTTAATTGTTTGTCAACAGTGTTTCAGAGGAATGTGGTGGGGCCGCTGGGATTTGAACCCAGTACCGATGGCGATGTATCTCCACTTAATCTATTCGCGATCTTTTTCCCCTTTTTGTCTCTCCAGAATGAGTGAATCTAAAACTGGTTTTCCATCGGTTCATCAGTGAACTATGGGGCGCTTTCTTTTGGTTCTCCTACTTCCTCGGTGATTTTTCTTACAAATGTTTCTTATATTGAGAGACACTAATGATTGTAGGAGCGAAACAAATGAAAACTCAGAAGTTTCTTTTACCTTTCGCCGTTCATTCAGGGAATCATGCGAAAGCTTTTGAAAAGGAGAAGGAGATGGGTGCAGTTTTTTGTATAGCTGAATTGGAGAGGAGGAAAGGCAGTGGGGTTATTCTAAGAAAACCAGCTGAAGAACTACTATTCATCGCAGAAGTTTGTTACCCAATATGGTTGATTTCTTGGGAGACAAAAAGTTTATTATTTGACGGGCTTGGCATTGCAGAGTACACGTTACCGTTTGATAGGTTGCCAGATGTTAAGGCATTCCTTAACGAGGCGGAAGGGAGCACGGAAGTATTCGAAATTTATTCTGCATTCTTATCCGCCAATGCCAACTATTTTCAGCGCTTCACAGGCAGAGAAGAAAGGAAAACAGAAGGGTTAATAACAAACCCAGACTTTATCCAAAATTTCGTCTCTTGCCTTCCAGAGGCAATAGCAGTTAAGAAACCTATGAGTGACAAGATTTTTTTAGCTCCCATCATAGATGAGTCTTCAATTCTGTCTTCCATCCATGAACTTTCAAATCTGGTCAAAGTCACTTTAAAAGAGGAAGTAAATACCCTGCATCGAAGTATGCAATTACTAAGTACAGCGACTCACAGACACACAACAGACATTAAGGACGAAATCAGACAGATTCAGTCGGAATTTCAGGAGAAGATTGCAGAAATCGAAGACCCTCTTATGGAGAAACTGCGCGAAATTAAGCTGAAAATCGATGAAGAAATTGTTATGCTTTCTAAGCGATTTGATGAAAGACTGCAGAATCTTAATCAAAAACATGTTGAGCTGGACAAAACCATGCAAAGCCTGATCGTTAGAATGGAGTGTTGCGAGACCGAGATAAAATCCGATAGGCTTCAAAGGGATGAAGCGGATGAGTTCCACAGGATGGAGGAACTTAAGAAATTTAAAAATGAGCTCTCGAATCTGCAAAAAAGCGCTAAGGTTATGAATGAAGAGTTAGCGAATCTCGAGGCTTCCAAGAAGCTTGAGATATCCAAACTTAGATCAGAATACGATCAACAAGCGGAAGATGCTAAGGGAGAACTTAGGAAGCTTGAAGCCTCCCGCGACACAAAAATCCGAATGAAGCAGTTGGAAATAAGATCGTTGGAGGATTTAACAGCCAAAATCATTGACCAAATATACAAATTGGCTGGGATAAAGGAAAGCGCAATTGATGACATAAATAAGCTTGGTACAAAGAGTATAGAACAAAAGAAAGCAATAGTATATCTGCCTTTGTATCTTGTTTGTTATAAAGCAGGAGCAAAAAAACATTATGTGGTCTATCCTCCCTCTATGGTAAAGAGCATAGGTATTCCGACGAAATTCAAGGGGTTTTTTGGGGGTTCAAAGATAAAGTCGCTCTTTGAACATCGGTCAAATCCTATTACTAACCTCCTTAACGACTTCGTTTCTGTTATTGGGCGCAATCCCGTTTTTGAGAAAGATTTGGTGGATTCTGGAATGGGCACCAGCATTTTAGGAACGAAGGAGTCAAAAGACAAAATCAGAATCGGAATAGAGAAATTGAAAAAGGAGGGTTGGATTTCGGAAAGCGAACTCAAGGCTTTTGTCAACATCTTGACAAAGTCATAGCTAAGTTATTTTTTGCTTTTTTCCTGCGTTTCCTATCACACAAGCCTTTTTGCCGGATGTGTTCCCTCCCCCCGAAAAATATTTAGAATACAACTTGGAAAGCAGATTGACTAAGCTTGTGATCAGGGTTGAAGGAGAAACGTAGAGGAAAAAGGTTCATCGTTAGTCCAACGGGGATTATAAAACGGAAACCTTGGGAAGTAGAACATGTTATAAGGAAAGCGGGAATTTATCAAATTCTATTGCAAAGTGCGCCTCTTTTAGCGTTGTCGATTTTGGGTGAACTTTTAACCGGTTTGACCCTTAGCTCTACGATAAACGAACTATTGTTAATACCGGGCCTAATCACTCTCGTTCCAGCAATCTCTGACCTGCGTGGCGATGTCGCAACTACTCTTGGGTCGCGCTTAAGCGTCCTTCTTCATGAAGGGCGGTTGGAGCGACTAAGAATTCTATTATGGAACAATTTCGGGTCATCGATTATTTCAAGTGTTTTAGTTGCAATTCCAATTGGCCTCATGGCATACCTGTCTGGTAACCTTCTCGGGTTTTCAAACGTGGATTTTGGTCAGCTTATGATGATTTCGCTGTCCTCAACTCTGATTGCAGCCCTCTTCTTGTCTTCCTTCACGGTGGTCACAACCTTTGCTGCCTTCAAACACGGCGTTGATCCAGATAACGTCGTTGCTCCAAGCCTTGCAACTATAGGTGACCTTGCCACTATACTCACAATCCTTATGGCTGCGCGACTCGTCAGCACCTTCTTTGAGGCGTGCTTGTTTTTTATCGCAGCCAGCATGGTCATCCTATTCATCTCATTTTCCATACTCGAATTGCTTACGAGAAAAAAATCAAAATACCGTCTTGTTAGGCCTGGTGAAAAACCGAGCAGGATGCTCCTTGAGGGTGCGCCTATTCTTGTTCTCTCTGCTTTTGTAGGAATCGTTTCTGGCTTTGTTCTCAACATGAAAGCAGAGTCTTTGGCTTTCACGCCGGCACTAGTTGCATTGATCCCTCTCATCGTCGCTGACGCTGGAATAATCGGAAGTATTTTGGGCGCCAGACTAAGCTCGGCTTTGCATCTTGGAGAAATTGAGGCTTTCAAGTGGTCGCGATTATTTATTAAAAACATTGTCGCTGTATTCATACTCGGCATTGCCTCTTCTATCTTAATTGGGTTTCTGGTTTTTGCGGCATTTACGGTATTAGGTATTCCTATTCTTAGTCTCAGCGTGATGCTAATTTTCAGCTTCCAAGTCTGTTTCATAATGACGATTGTCATGGTGACTCTTACGGTCCTTACCGCTTTCGGGTCTTTCAGGCGTGGACTGGACCCATGTAACATCGTTATTCCAATTATGACAAGCTTGGGAGATATTATAGGAGTGGTAACACTGATCGGCATGGCCTCGGTCTATGGATTTATTTGATCTTTAAAGAAGCAGAAGCCCAGGAACTAGTAGAAGCCGGATTCGAGTTCGTCTGCAACTTTGAAGATATTGAACTATTCAGGAAAAGGAAGTAGCATGAGAAAAAAGGTACCGCTGGTATTTGTGGTGGGGCCGCTGGGATTTGAACCCAGGATCGCCAACGCCCCAGGCTGGTATCCTAATCCAAGCTAGACGACGACCCCCACAACACTGGACTACGCCACACTACGGGGACTTTAGTGATTAACACGTTACTTAAGTTAAAATCTTCTGGTCAACTGACTCCGTCTTTTCAAGCACTGAGCTAACTCACGTGCCTATTTACAGTATATAAAAGGAGGGGGGGTATAGTTCCGCAGAGCGCATCAGAGAGCAACGTTTAGCTGATTTCGTAGCTTTTCTTGCCATCTTTGCTGTTTCTCGGTATAATCATGGTAAACTGTGCGCCTTGACCATGTATGCCTGTTTCCTGTATTGTCCAACCGTAGGCTTCACATATTCTTTTCATCAAGTAAAGTCCGTAGCCTGTGCCTTTTCCGAAGCCTTCCCTGAAAAGGTTACTTTTAATCTCTTCAGGGATTCCAACACCGTTATCCTCGTATGTGAGTTTCAGTTGATTTTCTTCTTCTTTGTAGTGTACTCTGATTCTGCTGACTTTCTCGCCGTACTTCAGCGTGTTGTCGATTAGATTGTAGAATACCTGCCGCAGTAGGGAATCTGCAAGCGCAGTTAAGCCGTGGCATTCATTAATTATTTCTGCGCCCTTCAAGTCTGAGAAAAGCGAAACAGCTTCGCTGAGGTGTCTTTCCACGTCGATGTACTGTAGTTCTTCTACACCTACTTGCTCGTAGATTCTTTCGAATTCCAGAATGCGTAGCATCTGTTTGGCGGCTGATTCCATTTCTTGCAGTTGTAGTGCGGCTTCTGTGTTGCCATCAAGTCGCTTTTTTAGCAGATAGATTCTGCCGTTTACTGCGGCAAGCTTGTTTCGGATATCGTGTCTAGTTAAGCTTCCGACAACTTGCAGTTTTTCATTAAGCTCTACAACTTTTCCGATTGCGTCGTTAAAAATTTCCTGCATCCACTTTTGCTCACTTATGTCGGTTGAAGAGCCAATGATCCCGATAATCTCGCCTTTATCATTGGTAATCGGCGTTTCCGTTCCAATCGCTGAAAAAGACGTGCCGTCACGTCGTTTAGCAACAAATTCGCCTGACCAACTTTCGCCCGCCATTAACTTGCCCATTACTTTTGCCGCTTGCTCCTTTGAGTTTTCTGCAGGCGTGACATCCACGATATTACGGCCTAGCACTTCCGCCTCTGCCCAACCGTAAAGTTGCTCTGCCGCGTGATTCCAATAAATAATGTTTCCATTAGTGTCTGTGGCTATGATGGCTTGTCCCACAGCGTTCAGCAAACGCGCCTGAAAATAGGCTTTCTCAGAGATTTTTTTGCTTTCTGTAATGTCTCTGAATACTCCTCGAAGCATTTTCTTGCCATTAACCTCAAACACGTTGCCTTTTATCGTGACATCCCTGATTTCCCCATTTTTAGTGATAATTTGATCCTCAATTACAATCCCTTCTTTGTCTGTGCGATGCTGCTCGAAAGTTCTACTGACCTTTCCTTTAATCACTTCTTTGGGGTGAAGTGAGCGTTGGTGCATGCCGATTATCTCTGATTTTTTCCTGCCAACTAGCTCTGTTGCAGCGCGGTTACAATCAACAAGGATTCCTGTTTCAGCATTGGCAATGAAAATTGCGTCTGTGGCCTCTTCAAACATTTTCCTGTATTTTTCCTCTGACTCTTTTATCTGTTGCTCCATTTTTCTGTGTTCAGTAACATCGCGAAAAGTAATCATCGCACCAGTAACTTGGTTATTTTTATCTGTTAAGATTTTTCCTGCGCCTTCCACTAACACGTAATTTCCATCAGCGCGTCTACAACGAATCTCCAGTCTTCCTCTGGAATGATTTTCAAAAGCCGTCTTAATCACTTCCATCGTACTTGCAAAGTCGTCTGGATGAATAAACTGGCAAATGAATTTTCCTATTGTTTCGTTTGGTTCATACCCTAGAACTCCTTTGACTGAAGCGCTAGCATACGTAATTATCAAGTTCTCATCGGTTACTATAAGCATGTCTTGTATATTCTCAGTTATTCGGCACAGAAGATTTTCTGACTCATTCAATCGCTTTTCCGTTCTTCGCCTCTTAACAGCGCTTAAGATGCTATGCTTCAATTCTTCATATGTAACTGCCGCATTTCCCTGCTTGTCAATGTACTGTTCCACGCCTGAATTCAAAGCTTCGATGGCGATTTCCTCTTTGCCTTTACACGTTAATAGAATAAAAGGAATCGCTATTCCCTCTTGCCTCAGTTCTTTCAGAAGCTCCAAACCGTTTTTCTCAGGCATCTGGTAATCAGCGATAACCGCATCATAATCCGCGTTACGCAGCTTTTCAAGGGCTTCGTTAGCAGACAAAGCAGTGTCAACTTGAAATGGACCTTGCTCTTCTAAACAATGCCGAGCAACCTCTAAGAATTCTGCATCGTTGTCCACATGCAGAACTCTAATCTTTGCCTCACTAGCGAAATCAGTGTACACTGCACTCGCAGACTCAACGGCAGCCTTCATCTACATCAACAACTTCATCGCAATAGTACAACTGCCATAATGTACATTGTCAAAAGATTAAAATGTTTATGAATCAGTCATCTGAATCAAAGATAAGTTAGTTGTAACGTTTTTCTGCATGTTTTTGGCTTGAAAAACCACCAATACGAACCTACCCCCTATAGGTTTCTGCATACTATTTCTAATAGGCTCCAAATAGGTTCGTGTCTGTGGCGGTTTTTTAACATGGTATTGGTGGTGAAAAACGGCAATAGCAATAGACCCCTCCTCCTATTTTTCTGCATTGATTGGCTATTAGGCTCCAAATATGTTGGCGTTCTTTGCGTCTGCGAGAGGCTGCTTCTTCTCTGTTTATGGAATGAATCTTGCGAAGGTAGACGCAATGTTCGTTTATTAGCTAAAGTCTTAAATAACGCGATAATTGTAAACCTTTAGTTTAACAAACTAGCGGAAAGTGAACCGTTTGGAGCCTCTTACAAAGCGTTCAGTTAAACTTCTGAAAATGCTTTACGAGAAAGGCAAATCCACAAGCACTTACACGTTGCATGTTAAACAGGACGAGTTATCTGAGCAGTTAGGCATAAGCAGGCAAGCATTGAACGTGCATTTGAGAAAGCTTAAGAACGCAGGTTACATTCGCACGGGACGCGGCTTCATAGATGTTACAGAAAAAGGGTTAAATGCTCTCGGTGTATCCACAACTCCTGCTTTTATCCTCCTCAAAGTCTCGCCCATCAAGCGCATTCAGGTGTACAGTCAAATAAAGGAAATTGCAGTTACGAGAGCTTTTAGGATAGCTGGGGACGTGGATGCGTTGATAATTGTTGAGAGAGAAAACTTGGATGAAATCCTCAAAAAATTATACGCCATAGACGGCATCCAAGATACAAGGTCTTACGTTACCATTGAAGTCATCAAGTGAGAACGAAAAGGTATATTTGACAGAGAATCATCTGAGTCTTAGCCAAAACTGAGGAAGCATCAAATGCCCATACTGGACCCAGTTAAAAAAGCCATAGCGCAGAAGCATAGGTTGTACATGAAAATCTGCAGGGACTGCGGAGCCAGAAATGCCGGAACAGCCACTAAATGCCGAAAATGCAGAAGCAAGA
>CAYGYB010000026.1:0-10070 GCA_964354015.1 uncultured Candidatus Bathyarchaeia archaeon | reverse complement strand
GTTCAGTAAAGACCATGAAACAATTTGCGAAGAGCAAATTGCAAAAGTTGATTAGCTTGTGTGCACACATAATCAATGAAAGGTGTAGCAAATGAGTTTATCACCCGTCAAGAGTGAGATACTAGAGATTATGCTATTGCATGACAAACCCGCGAGAGCCATGCAGATAGCCAAAGAATCTGGAGAAAAATTTCCCTCAGTTATGATGCACCTGATCGGGCTTACCCGCATGGGATACGCAAACTCGCCTGAAAAGGGGCAATATGCCATAACGGAAAGAGGCAAAAAAGCCCTCGGCATCCCTGAAATTGACAAAGAAACTGCCAAAGCAATATTAGCAGACGTGCCACAGGATAAAGCATTTCACTTTTACGTGGACATAGGAAAACCGTTAAGCCTCTACGCACATAGCCTTCAAGATTTCTGCGACAAAATCCTAAAAGTCAACGTAGACTCGATAGAATTTCACGTAAACCGCGGAGATTTTGAGCCTTGGTTCGCAGGACTCGGCGATGCAGAGCTGGCAAAAAAAATAGCACTACTAAAAGAAAAAAAGATGGCTGGAGAAGAACTGCGCAGAAAACTGCATGAAATTGCATATAATCGACGCGCAGCATTAGCTACACTGGTCTAGGACACGCAATCTGTCACGAACTAATTCGGATTCACCCATGCGCCACAGCAGGCAGGCGTTATACATGGCTTCACGCCGCGCCAAGGCAAAGGCGCACGCATATACCGCCTGTCAAGCCTTCCTGTATTTCACTATTGCGAAGAGCGCTTTCCCTGCAACATACGTGGCAGGAAACGTGTACCCTTACGTTATTTGACTGTAGACAGGATGCCCTCTAAATCTTAGAGTAGTTTCAGATTTCTCAAAGGTTCCGCTTGGGAGCCTAGTGCAGATAGAATTGACAATTGCCCCAGTTGAAGTAAATCGCACGCCATCAAGCAACTCGCCTTTGGTTATGCCGGATGCCGCAAAGATGAGTTCGTTTCCCCTTGCCAATTCGTCTTCAGTGTAAGTTTTCTCTACGTCAACGCCTGCGGTCTTCAATCTTTGCAATCTATTTGAGTCATCTTTTTTGTCTTGCCACACTTTTACCAGCATGGTTCCGCCCAGACATTTTACGCCTGTTGCAGCTATAGTTGCTTCTGCACCTGCTCCAGCACCCAAAAGCAGATCAATACCCGAGTTAGGTATGCAAGTAACAATCGAACCTGCAATGTCGCCATCAGCGATTAGGATTATTCTTACGCCCATTTTTCTCAGCCTTGCGAGCAAGTCCTGATGCCTATCGCGCTCAAGCATGATTACCGTAAAATTCGAAAGGAGCAAACTCTTCTGAGAAGCCACGGTTCGCACAATTTCTTCAATGGACATATCTGCAGAAATTTTGCCTTTCGATTGACCATCGGTTGCTACTTTGAAATAGTATCCGTCGTCTGGAAGAACCTGCAAACAACCTGCAGGAGCACATGCCAAAGCTGAGATGGCATCTTTCTTTCCCTTGGAAGTGGCAGTTGTGCCGTCAACCTGATCGATAACAAGTTCCACTCTGGGACCACTGCTGGTACCGACTTTCTCTCTGTAGTTAAAGGCTGGGGCTTGATCTTTGGCTCCCTCGCAGCAGATTACTTCGCCATCGATTTCTGTCTGATTTAGCACTGCCCGCGAAAAATCCAGAGCGGTTTGATCAACTTTATCCGGATCACCCTTACCGATGTGGAGAGCCGCACCCACAGCTCCAGCTATGGTGATTCTAGTCAAAGACGGAGATAAGGCTCTTAATGAGACCATGGGCTATCACCTCTTCCTCTCACTTAGCCAAAGATCCGAAAACTCAATGTAGTTCTGAGCGACTCTTTCTATTGCTTCGCTTCTGCTGATCTTCCCTGCTTTATGATCAACTAGAGGTTGCCAAAAAATGGTTCTTCCAACAGCGAATCCTATGATGCCAGGTATTTTGGCGCCAACCTTAAGCCATTTTTGCACTTGTTCTTTGGATTCGCCTCGCCCAAGAGTTATAACACCTGTTTTCCTTCCGTTTCTCCGCGCTTGCTCTACCACCGCCTTCGCAGATTCAGAGTTGTCCAATCCTTCTAGCTTCCAAACTACAGGTTCAACTCCAGCAGCCTGTATTTCCTTCATGCTCTCAACCATTAGTTTAGGGCGCATTACTTGATCGTACGCTTCTTTCGATCCGCCTAATTCTGATAATTGCTTTGGGGTTGGAGGCACAATAAGCTCAAAGAGAAAGGGCTTCTTCGTTTGCTGCAAGTAATCGCTGAGTCTTCTTAGCCTTTGCAGTTGTCTCTGGTTTAACGCTGCATCACCTGCGGGATTGTAGCGTACTAAGACTTTGGCAAAAGTAGGGTCGAACTCTTCGATATGTTTAGCATAGTGCTCCCCATATTCGAAGTCAAATTCCTCTTGACCGGATTTTTCCACAGGCATGGCAAACGTTAAGCCTCTTCTCTTGGCTTCTCGAAGAATACCAGTCCCAAACTCTTCATCCACTAGCAAGCCGGCGATTTCTTTCGAAACACTTCTTTTGAGAGCTAGAGTGAAGCCTTCGAAAACTATTTTCTTGTAATCTTCGATTTGCCTCTTTTCTTCAGATGTTGGTTGACGGTTTTTGATTTCAAACATTTTTTCGGTAAATGAAGCGCGATGATCAAATGCCAGAATCAATAACTCCCTTTGAGACCAATCAATCAACTCTGCTCACCTGTACTTGCTGTGTTCTTCCCTGAATAAATTTTTTTGCCTCTCGGTTATGCTTTTAAGCATCTGGAGTTTCGCCCCGACTTACCGAGAGGACGAAACTGCAACAAGTTTCTGCATGTTTTCGGGAAAAATTTTGGCGAAACTATGAAATAATAAGAGCTGCATAATCAAGTAGTGGCGGGTGGTAGCGCTGAGCGAAGTCAAAGTGGTTTCGGTGAAGATTCCAGAAGAAGTTTATAATGAACTGGTCATACGCGTTCCAGAAGGCGACAGAAGCAACTTTATCCGCGAAGCCATAATCGAAAAGCTCCAGAAAACGCCTAAAGCAGACAAGCTTCTCGCGTTAGAAGAAAGAATGGGCAAAATTGAAACTGAATTCGGAGAAATCAGGAAGTACCTTGCAGACTTGGAATTGCTCACTTACGAGCATGGAAAAATAAACCCGCACGCGTTCTGCATCGACGAAACAGACCACAAAATAATGGACTACCTCTTGCATTACAAGGGTGCAACGACGCCTGAACTGGCGGATTACATGAAAACGAACAGGTGGCTGATCCTGAACAGGTTAAGGAAAATCCAGAGAAACTCAAAGAAGCAGTTTGGAAAACCCGTGATAGACTATTACGCTGGAGAAAAATCTGGAAAGAAAAAAGCATGGTGGATAAACGAAGAATTAATCCAAGAATAACGGCGATTAGCTTAAGTTTTGAAGCCTAATTAATCTGGTCTGAACGGGCCCGTAGCCCAGTACGGATTAAGGCGTCGGCCTCCGGGCGCTTCTGCGAGGGAAAGCCGAAGAACAGGGGTTCAAATCCCCTCGGGCCCGCCAAAAACAATCAATCGACCGCGCTAAAGACACTACAGAGTTTAGATTAGGGTAAAACGCCAACTGTGGGCTGTCTTTTTTTTCTCCTCGCGGACCAATTTACGCGTGTGTTTTGCAATTCTGGAAAAGGTTTAAATGATGACTTACGGCACTTTTTAATTGCGCGTTAGCAGAGCCAAAAGTTAGAAGGGACTTCTATGGAAAAAAGGTTTTTCCAGATATCGCTGTTGCTTTTCATTCTGGGGTTAATGCTGATTGGCTCTTTAATGGAAGTTTTCGGCTCGGCATATTCCTCTGCAAGCAATTATGAACGCACATACACTTTTGACGTTCAATATGGATACTGCCGATTTAGCCACAAATTATATACTTCCATACCGCCTTCTCTCTACGACTATTATCATAGTAAAAGCCACAGCATACGCGGCGATAACGATTACGCCAAGTTTGTAACGCCAAGCGTATTCAAATCAATCGCGGAAAATATTCAAAACGTTACTGGCAATTTGCCTTACAGTGAAGAGCAGTTTGCTAATGCCGTGCTGATGTTGACTCGGCAGGTCCCGTACGTTAAGAGTAATGTAAAATATCCTGTTGAAACTATACTGGACAATTCAGGAGACTGCGACGTGTTGTCGCTTCTTGCTGCGTCAATTATGAAAGCTGGAGGCTTAGACGTCGTTTTGCTTTACTATAAAAGCTTAAGCCCGAGTCACGTGAATATTGGAGTTTACCTGCCATACACGCCTGTTTATCGCACATGGTGGCTGGCGCCCGCAGGTTTCGAGTACAACAACAAAACGTACTGGATGGCTGAATGCACTTCCCTAGGCGAGTGGAAGGTAGGCGACCGCCCCGACCTCCTCGCTGGAGTTAAACCGCAGATTATTCCGCTTGAAAACTGCGAGGAAACGTCGCCAGCGCATGTTGCATCCAGTTTGGATGGTTCCTTGGCGCCTTCGGCTATATCCATAACAATGTCTTCCGAAAACGCAAGCACCGAAGACAGTGGGCACACGTTAACGATTTCGGGTTCAATTTCGCCAGCGTACGCGGGGAAAAGCGTCGTGATGTATGTCAGCCAAGATGGGTCTTCTTACAATACTTTTAGAACGACTTTCACAGATGAATTTGGAAATTACTCTTTCACTTGGAACTTCACTTCAACTGGAGCCTATTATGTCAGGACAAGCCTGAGTGGTTTTTCGAATTATTCTAGCTCAGACAGCGAGAAACTTGCGGTTTTCACAGGGTTCTACCGACCACCGGTGCCTACTGAGTCTGAATACTACTGGAGCGCACTTTCTAATGATGCGCTCGCGCGCGCGAACGCTGCACCACTTTACGCGCTTTCCGTAATCCAACGTAGTAAAGAACTTCTTCAACGCAATTTAACAGGGGCAAGCGTATTGCTCAGTGGCGAATTCATCGTATTGCAAAAAGAGCAAGAGGCAACAACGCAGGAGAATGAGCAAACAATTACAGTACCAGGTTACACACAAACCATAAGACTGCCGAGAAGCAGGCGATACGCGGCGATACAGATACCTGAGCAAGTAATAACGGTGCCAAGCGAGCGACCAGTAAATAATTGGTTTGGTTTCATCCTGCAAGACAATGGCGAAAGTAATTACACCGCAAGTGTTAGAGTGCTGAATGGCGATGCCGCAACGCGGTTAACGACGCAACTTGCTGGAAACAACACGGCGTTCATGAACGTATCCATAAGCACAAGAGAAAACATGTGGTATAAGGTCGCAGCAAAGGTATCTGAGGGCGGAAAAACCGCCGAATTGTATGACGCAAACGGCACTCTTTTGCAGAATGTAACTGATGTAGGCAGTGTTCTGAGTGTCAGTGAATCTGGGATTCTGGTGGCATATGACCCGGATGCAGTTGTAGTCTTCAAGAATTTGAAAGCTGAAACTCTTGGTCAGCCTGTGCCATCAGCCGCTGATGAGAGTTCAGTAGACGAATTTGAGCCGTTAGCGCTTTGCATCGGCTTAACAGTGCTGTTAGCCGTAGCTGCTGCAGCAGTAACCTACGTTAAAGAGAGAAAAAGAGTAACCTTTACGCAGACTTTAAGCTCTTGATGTATTTCACAATGATTTTTGGTTGGTTCAGTGCCGTTTTGAGTGCGTATGCAGGGTTTTTGATGTGGTTGATTAAGGATAACTTCTTGTATTCTTTATTTGCCATCATAGCGATTTCTTTCACTTCAGTCGCCATGAAATCTTCGGTTTCTATCAGCGGAATCCCTTGCGTTTGTCGCACTTCGGCGAAAGCGCGCGGCGTCAAGTCTCCTTTGATGTAGCCCTTCTGCTTGCATTCCTCGTAAAGTCTAGTGCCGTATGACGGCGTTGCAAAAAACAGGTGCATCCCAACATCAAACTCTTTCTTAAGCCTAAGGGCAAGTTCCGCAGTCCTTAGCATGTTTTCTTTCTTTTCACCTGGAAACCCGATAATGTAGAACGCGCCTGTTTTCAGCCCTATGTCCTTGCACATTTTAGCAACTTTAATTACGTCTTTTAACTTGAGGCTTTTACCAATGATGTTGTCTAAAACGTACTGGTCGCCAGATTCGATGCCGAAGAAGACGCTTTTGCATCCTGACTTTTTCATTTTCTTTAGAAGACTAAGCGTCAAATAATCTGCCCTTATCCCATTCGGTGTTTCCCAAGCAAATTTGATGCCTTTCTCAATTATTTTGTCGCAAATTGCCTCGAACCATTTTAGGTCAAAAGTAAGATTGTCATCCTCAAAAAATATGGTTTTAACTCGATATTTGCTTATCACGTATTCTATGTGATTTACCACGTAATTTGCAGAGTGCGCTCTAAAAATCTTGCCCATATGCAGGTGAACCGAGCAGAAACAGCAATTAAAAGGGCAGCCCCTGCTGGTTACCATGGATATTGCCCTGTCCTTAAAACTGCGGTATTCTATGTTCTTAGGATTAAGATACTGTTCCATGTCCACTAAATGGTAAGCCGGATACGGAAGCTCGTCCAAGTTCTCAATGAAAGGTCTCGGCGAATTCAAAACTACCGTGTTGTTCTTGCGGTAGGCGATTCCCTGCACATTGCTTATGTCCTTGCGCCCCTCAAAGAAGCTGGCGATGTCAAGCATCGTGTATTCTCCTTCGCCAATCACGGCGATATCAACGCTCTTTGCTTCTTCCAAGAATTCTGCGGGCACTACAGTGACATGCGGACCGCCCACAACCGTTAGAATGGCTGGGTTTACCTCTTTAACGATGTTAGCAACTTTAACTGCGTTATCCGTTTGGCAGGTAAAGGGATTTGCTATACCCACAATGTCGGGCTTTCGCCTCTGTATTTCCTCCCTTATCCTTCCGTAAGGCATGCCCACCTGCAGTGTATCTCCAACTTTCAGGAAGGAAGCATCTGTCATGAACGCATCCAAAATCTCCACTTTGTATCCTGCTTTGTCGAGCACCGCAGCTATATACATCAAGCCTAAAGGAAGATTGCCTGCTGGAGCGTCTGAACCGGGATAAAAAATCTGCGGCGGATTTATGAGAAGTACTTTCATCAGTTGTACCTGCGAATGCTTAGTGATTAGCCGAATATATTTAGATTAGCTTATTGCTGGCTTTGTCTCCAAACTCGTTGGAGTTGATTCTAACGTGCTCATTTACACCTGTCCTTTAGTATTTGTAGTTTATATAAGGGGCTATAGTCTTTTCTGAGCGTTTACGCCCAGAAGCTTTTTGAGTATTCGCCCAAAACAGCCTCATATATCCGCTTTGTCTGCTGTGCAATTTTGTCCCAGTCGTATTTCTCCTGCACTTTCCGGTACGCGTTTTCTCTGATAGAGTTCCTGTAGTTTTCATCCAGCAGAATCTGGGTTATTCCCCACGCGAGCGAATCAGGATTGTTCGGGTAAACCTTAACGCCAGTCACGTCATGCTCAACAATCTCCGATAAACCGCCAGTATCCGACACTACAACTGGGCTTTTTGCCGCCATCGCCTCCAACGCCACTATGCCGAATGGTTCAAACAGTGAAGGCACAACGGAAACATCCGCGCACTTCTGCAGCTTAAGCAAAGCTTCCTCATCCAAGAACCCTGTGAAAAGTACTTTTTGCTCCATCCCCATGCTTTTAACTATGTTTGAGAGCTGTTCTTTCATGTAGCCGCTGCCTACAATCACGAATTTAGCGTTTACTTTTGCTAAAATTTTCGGAATTGCGTTAATCAGGACGTGTGCACCTTTCTCGTAAACGAGCCTGCCTACAAACAACACGAGTTTTTCTTCAGGCAACGCAAATTTGCTTCGGAACAGCCTTAAATCTTGTTTTTCAACGTGCTCGTAAACGTGCGTGTTCACGCCGTTCGGAACCATCGCCAGTTTGTCGCTGGGAAGTCCAAACGCCCACTTAACATGCGACACCATGTACTCGCTGCAGCAAATCACCCGCCAAGCCTCATACGTGAGCCACGCTTCGGTTTCATGAATCATCCGTTCAGTGTCCGTGTGCGCACCTTCTCTGCGCCCAATCTCAGTGGAATGCATCGTAACCAAAAGCGGCTTCCTGAAAACATGCTTCAAGCCTATGCCTGCATTAGCCACAAGCCAGTCATGCGCGTGGAAAACGTCAATCTTGCCCGCTAATTTGGCGACAAGCGCCGCAGCTTCCCGCTGCATGTTCACGTTCATCAGGTAAACCCACGTGGCAAAATCTGGAGCTGGATTTTTGTAAGAGTCCACGCGGTAAACTTCTACGCCGTCAATGGTTTCGTGCGCTGGTGCATCGGGAAAATCGCATGTTACCACGTGCACTTTTGCGCCGTTTTTTGCTAAACTTTTGGATAGGAAGTAAACGTGCGAGGAAATGCCGCCTATGACTCTAGGCGGGAACTCCCAAGTAAGCATCATAACGTTTAGCGTGCGTTTCATTTGCTGTTTAAGCCTCCAGCGGTAGCGTTGTATAACTCTAAGATTTCCTGTATCCAAGAACTTTGGTTGGGCAAAACCACTTTTACCTTCTCTGCTGGAACATTGTAAATTCTAACAATCTCGTCTCGCATCCACTCGGATTTCGTGCTCACTTTCGCTGCCTCGTAAAAACCCAGCCACTCGATGCTCTTAATAGCCATGCTGAACGGTGAACTTGGCGCTGGAGAACGGTGATCCTCCAAACTTTCAGCGGAATAAACAAACGGTATCCCAAGCGCGTTTTTCAAAGTTACCGCTGCAGGAATAAAATGCCAATCAAAAACGTCTATGAGGCTAACCTGCTTGTTCGCTTGATAATAGATGTTCGCTGCAGCTCGCTCCACTTCCTGATTCAGGGTTAAAACCCAAGTTAAAACGCCGATGTGTGTGTGAACAGGATTAGCCACCCTTACCGTGTGTACGCCGTTTGCCTCTTCAACCGCGCCAGTCAAAGATTCATGATAAGTAACAACGTGGGCTTCAACCTTATTCTTAACGAGCTGCGCAGCCAACGCGTTTACATACTCGGCGAGTTTGCCGATTATTCGAGGCGGATACTCCCACGAAAAAATTATGATCCGCATCGGCTTTCACTACGTGAAAAGCGAACAGACCTTGATTATGCCTCTGCCCGTAAGGTAATACCGTTTTTTTCCTTCGTTGTCCATGAAGCTTTCCGCGAAGCCCTCTGACTTGTACGTGTCAAGGATGTTTTCGATTTCGCCTTGGTCGCGTTGCAGGATTCGCGCTACTTCTTCGCCTCTTCTAGCTAAATCAGCAGCGGTTGAACACAGGTTATGCAGCGTCTGTAAAACTTTTTCTGGAAACGGAAGCTCTTCCCTCATTTTATTTGCACCTTAATTGTTCAATGATTATGGCATTTTCGCTTATAAACGCATGTGCATTTGCCCTTTTTCTCTCAAAAGAGCCGTGTTGCCGCCTGCACCTGCTTGCTTAGTGTATTGAACCTTTTTTCCGCAACGCTGATGATTGTCTTCCGCAGTTTTTCCCCGCTTAACTTTGCAGCGCTTATCTTCTTCAGTTGACGCGCCAAAACCTCATCCTGTAGCGAGTGCTCAGCCCAGCTTGCAAAATCGCCTCGGCAGTCGTGGAACTCCACTGTTTTTGCGTTAACTGTTCGAAGTGCTTTTATGAATCCCTTCAGGCTCCACGACATGGTGCCTGTGAAATTTTCTTCGCCAGCAGCAGTATAGAACAGGAAAGGCTCATTCGCGGTTAACGTTGCAATTCGCAGTCTGTTCTCAAAATCAAGAATAGACGCTTGTGCCGCCACAAACGCGTTCATAGGCGACTCATAAGGGCTGAAGTAAGAGTGAACTGCGCCTGGTCCTCCGCCAGCAGTGAACATGTAATACAAGTGGTCGCTTGTTTGGAAATAACGCCACAACCTAAGCAGTTCCGCATCGTCAGCTTCTTTGACAAGTGGCTCAAGCCTTCGCAGGCTCGTGTAGTATGCCCATTGCATGGCGTTGCCGAGCCAGCCGCTGCTGTCGCGTTCCAAATCAGCCCAAGACACGGTTCCGCC
>CAYGYB010000025.1:0-10120 GCA_964354015.1 uncultured Candidatus Bathyarchaeia archaeon | reverse complement strand
CATTAACACAAATCGACTGCAGTCTTACGCCAAGCATGGAAGGCTTCGGCTTTGCACCTCCCGACATGGGCAACTCCAGTTCTACGTTTCCAGGCGGTCAAGGTGGCTTCACGCCTGGGCAATTCGGCAATGGCACAGGCAGGCCTGGAGCATTCGGCGGCGGCGCATTCAGCGGCGGAGGAACAACTCCCATGAACGAAAGCCTCTACTACGACCTTAGCTCAATTGACGGCATTGCTGCTGTGGCACCGAGCCTACAGGTGTCTGAAGGAACAAACCAGACTGTGGACATGATGGGGCGGAGTTTCACTCGTCTTGTGCCAGATTACGTAATTGAAGGCATCTCATTGACTTCTGAGCTTGTTGATAATTATCCTGTTTTACCAACGAATATTACTGCTGGACGAAACCTGCAAGCAGGGGACAGCGGGGTTGTGCTTCTAAGCGAAAACAATACAGCGTTTTTCGACGCTGAAGTTGGCGATATAATCGAGATTTTAGATGAATCTTTTGAGGTAATAGGTGTCTACGGGCCATCTGGAGTTGAGGATATACAGACAATGTACATGAACCTGTCTGACGTTCAAGCGTTAACCAACAACACTGGCTACATAACCTCAGTCACAGTGTTCGCTGATAGCAGCGATGTAGTGACGCAAGTTTCTAACGCCATAAGCGCCTTGCATCCTGAGCTTTCAGTAACCACCGGTCAACAACGCCTAGAACAACTTGAGGCTCTGCAGACAAACTATGAAACCGCACTGGCAAGTGCAGAAGCAACGCTATCGCAAACACAAAGCGTTGCATTTCAAGAAATAATCGTCGCAGTTGCAGCTACAAGCCTCATAGTCTTATTCGTGATGCTGTACACTGTGCGGGAAAGGACAAAGGAGATTGGCACGCTTAAGGCAATAGGCTTCAGCAACTGGACTGTGATGAGCCAGTTCATGCTTGAAGGCGTACTGCTAAGCCTGATAGCAGGCATAGTTGGCATCGCGATAGGCAGCGTCGCCGCGCCCGCATTGTCAGGGCTGCTGCTTCCCGTCGCAAGCCAAGGTGTTTTTGGGCGTGGATTTGGTGCAATGTCAAACTCAGGAACTGCTGCTTCAACTACTGCGTCTATAGCTGTAACTCCTCAACTCATGCTAATCGCCATTGGAGCAGCCGTGCTCTTAGGCGCATTAGGCAGCTTATACCCTGCGTGGAGAGCATCTAGAACACGACCTGCGGAGGCTATGCGATATGAGTGAAATAGTACTGAAATTAGAGAAGCTTTCAAAAACTTATACGCTTGGCAAGCGTAGC
Source organism: uncultured Candidatus Bathyarchaeia archaeon (assembly GCA_964354015.1). Lineage (GTDB taxonomy): Archaea > Thermoproteota > Bathyarchaeia > Bathyarchaeales > Bathycorpusculaceae > JAOZHU01. The sequence goes on along the minus strand of CAYGYB010000025.1, from coordinate 8,815 downwards.
GTTCAAGCTCTTTCCAGCGTTAACATGCAAGTGAACAAGGGCGAGTTTGTCGCGGTTATGGGACCTTCAGGATCAGGCAAAACGACGCTGCTGAACGTGCTAGGCTGCCTTGACAAACCAACCACTGGAACAGTGCTGCTGGACGGCGTGGACGTAGCAAAAATGCCTGAAAAAGAACTCTACAAGATACGGAGGAGCAAAATAGGGTTTATTTTTCAAACTTTCAATTTATTGCCATACCTGAACGCACGAGAAAACGTGGAGTTACCTATGGAAAACACAAAGACATCTAAAAGCGAAAGAAAACGGAAAGCAAGCGAACTTTTGGGTATGGTTGGTCTTTCTGGACGGGAAGAGCATAGGCCGCATCGACTAAGCGCGGGCGAACAGCAACGCGTAGCTATTGCGCGGGCTTTGGCTAATAACCCTGCGATAATATTGGCGGATGAACCGACTGGAAACTTGGATGCAAAAAACAAACGTGAAATCGTTAATTTACTCGCAAGTCTTAACCTCAAACAAGAAACAACCATAATCTTGGTCACTCACGACGGGCAAGTGGCTGCTCACACTGAGCGGGTGCTGCTTCTGAAAGATGGCAAAGTAGTGAAAGAAAAGCAGGGGCTTCACTCAGCCAAGAAAAGACTTATGTGCCCGCATTGTGGTAGCAAAATTCAAGTCAACGATACGATATGCCCTTCTTGCCAGAAAACACTGAACACTGAGGGAGAAAAAATTGTTGGAACCTAACCAAACACCGGTAAAACCCCGCTTTTCAAAAGCCTTAATCGTAGCGGTTATTATCGTTAGCCTAACCGTGGGAGGACTGCTGGGGTGTGTGATAAGCACTGCGGTTATTTCAGGAAACATAAGCAGCCTGCAAAATCAAATTTCAACGCTTCAAGGGCAATTGGCGGCACTCCAATCTGGGCAGAACATATCACCGCAAAGCAACACTTACATCACAGGAGAGAACGCTTCACTGGCTCAACTGTACGCGGAAGTTAAAGACTCCGTAGTCGTCATCCAAGGGTTAACAGTGCAATACGACATTTTCCGTCGCCCTTACTACACATCGGTACAAGGCTCAGGATTCATCTACAACTTTAATAGACAAATGGTCGCCATCACGAACAACCATGTAGTCCAAGGCACGATTAACATCACTGTAACTTTCATAAACGGAAATAGCTACGCAGCCACAGTGCTCGGTTCAGACCCTTACGCTGACATTGCAGTGCTTTCGACAGAGGCGCCGCAAAGCGAATATACTCCGCTGGAAATCGTCAGTTCCTCAACTTTAAGCGTGGGCGACTCGCTGATAGCTGTTGGCGGTCCTTACGGGTTAGCTGGGTCAATGACCACGGGCATAGTGAGCGCGTTGGGCAGGACGATAACTGAGGATATGTCAGGCGGTTACCCAATAGCAAACGTGATACAAATGAGCGTGCCCATAAACCCAGGCAACTCTGGCGGTCCACTGCTGAATTACCAAGGTCAAGTCGTAGGCATAACCACTGCTATCGTGAGCGATTCTCAGGGATTAGGCTTTGCAATTCCGTCCAGCGCGGTGCTGAGAGAAATTGAGTCCTTAGTTTCAACAGGCTCTTACAATAAGCATCCCACAATAGGCGCGTCGGGAACGGATATGACCTATGAAATCGCAAAAACAATGAACGTGGACATAACCTACGGGTGGCTGATAGCTCAAGTTAATAGTGGTGGACCTGCTGCTGAGGCAGGTTTGCATGGTGGAACACGGCAAGTCACAGTTGGCGGGCAATCCGTCATGATTGGCGGTGACATAATCATAGCTTTTAACGGCGTGAGAATCAGGGGTATTGATGACTTGTCAAGTTTTCTGGAAGAGAACACTCTGCCTGGTCAAACAGTTACCGCAACGATAGTTAGAAACAATGAAACAATGACTGTTTCGCTTAAGGTTGGGACACGCGCCGCAGCAACGTAAGCCGTTTGAGCCTTGCGGTGCGCTTAGTTTCGCGTTGCAGTCGCTATTTTTATAAGGCAAATGCTTGAAGTAAGTTTCCATGCAGGCAGAGATTGGAATAATCGGCGGAACAGGCCTTTACGACCCGAAACTGCTCAAGAACATTGAGGAAATAACGCTTGACACGCCTTACGGCGCGCCTTCCGACGCCATCACAATAGGCGAATTAGCAGGCAAGCGCGTGGCGTTTCTACCGCGACATGGAAAGAAGCACACGATAAGGCCAACGGATGTTAATTCACGCGCCAACATTTTTGCTTTAAAAAAGCTCGGCGTCAAAAGGGTGCTTGCGCCTTCAACCGTGGGTTCTCTGAAGGAGGAGTACAAGCCAGGCGACATCGTGTTTGTTGACCAGTTCATTGACCGCACTACGAGGCGCGAGCAGTCATTTTACACTGAAAAGAAGGTGTGCCACATTTCTGTTGCTGAGCCGATGTGCACCGAAATGAGGCGCACATTGATAGCTGTCGCCAAAGAATTGAGTATTAGCGCGCATAGCACTGGAACATACGTGTGCATAGAAGGACCGCGGTTTTCAACCAAAGCAGAGTCCAGAATGTACAGGACTTGGGGTGCCGACGTGGTGGGTATGACGCTTGTGCCTGAATGCGTTCTTGCACGTGAGGCTGAATTGTGTTATGCGACGATTGCGACTGTTACGGATTATGATGTGTGGAAGGAGCATGTGGTTTGCGTGGATGATATTGTGCGGACTATGCGCGGGAACATTGAGAACGTGAAGCGCATAATTGTTGAGGCTGTTGCGCGTTTGCCAGAGAAACGCAGTTGCGAATGCGGGGGCGCGTTAAAGGGCGCGTTTGTGTAGAAATAATGGGGTTTAGTAATGAAGAAAATGGATGGTAAGAAATTGGATCTTAAGTCGAAAGTTCGGCGGATACCTGAGTTTAAGGGCGTGGTTTTCTGGGATATCACGCCGTTGCTGAAAGATGAGCTCTACTTTAGGGAATGCATTAGGTTGTTGGCTGAGCATTACAGGGGCAAAGCCATAGATGTTATCGTTTCAAACGAGGCGCGAGGCTTCATAGTGGGCGCAGCGTTGGCTTATAAGCTGGGTGTCGGTTTTGTTCCCGTAAGGAAGAAGGGTAAGTTGCCATTTAAGTGCGTGAATTTGACTTACAAGAAGGAGTATGAGTGTGACACGATTGAGATACATGAGGACGCGATTGAGCGGGGACAGAAGGTTTTGCTTATTGACGATTTGCTGGCGACAGGCGGCACCATTAAGGCAAACATTGAACTGGTTGAGAAGCTTGGCGGAAAAATCGTTGGCATAGGCTTCCTGATAGAACTCAGCTATCTCAACGGAAGAAAAACCATCGGAGACAAATACGACGTGTACTCACTCATCAACTACAACACCACCAACGGGTAACTAATGATAGCGTTTAATCAGATTAAGCGTCTTTCAGCCATAAATAGTGTTGCGGGCATGTCGGAGGCGCTGTTCGCCAAGCGCTTCTCAGGCTAAAACGCTAGCAAAATTGACTGTTTACTGCATAAACGTCGCCGTCAGATGCAGTGAAATACAGGCGCTTCGATAAAAAACGTGAGCCGTTAGTGCAGAAAAACGGCAGGGCAACGCCCTTTTATGGCATTAAGTTTTTCTGTTTCGAAATTTACACTGTACGAAAGGCTGACGTGATGCGCAATGAAGACGGAAGAGGTAAAAGCTGTAACCAAAGCTGTGAACGAGTTGAGCGAATGTTACAGTGACGCGCTTGGCGCGTTAAACGGCACTGCTGGCACTGTTGAGGCTACCAAGAAGTTATGGCGGGCTGGTAACAAGTCTAGGCTTGTAAAAATCGGCGTGGCATTAATTATATTTCCAGAACCCACACCGATAAGCGACTGCGTAGGCGCGTGCCTTGTGGCGGCTGGAGCAGTTCAGAAAGGCATCCAAAAGCGCTCCATCTTTCTCGAAGACGTAACGAAAACTTTCAGGAACACGTTGAAAGACGCGTGGACTACCAAGGATTCTCTGTAGATACTGCAGAATTCGCTTTTTCAGTGTTTTTTCTCATGAATGAGTCTTTTAATTATGGTCAGTTACGTTTAATGGAACTATGGAAAGAGAAAATAGGGGTTGTTTTGCAGGAGTTGAGGTGATTTTCGTTTTCTTTGCGAATTGAGGCACTTGTCTAATTCGCGGTTTGTGGCTGTGAAAAAACGGCGCAGGTCTGCCACGTACTCCGTGAATACTAAGTCCTCTACATGAGGGGAGTACACGAAATTTGGGGTTTTTTGGTGGAGCCTTTCAATTATCTTTAGTTCGATGAATTTTGCGCCTAATCCGAAGAGTTGCTCAATTGCGTTGGCAAAATCTTCGATTCTGAAGGGAATCTCTTGTTTCTTGATTTTAAAAGTATGTTCTAATTGATGGTATATGACTTGTTTGCAGGAGCGCCCGAATGAGGAAAAAATCTCGTCAACTGTCCCAAGTATGATTTTGTCAAACTTGCTAATGTGTGATTTGCTTTTCTTTTCGCTTAGTTCTATTATGCATGGGGTGCTTAGGTTTAGGGTGTTTATCATTTTTTCACCTTCTGTATTTGTGTAGAACAGTTGGTGTGTTCTACTTAACTACATATTACGTCGCAAGATTTAATATATACCTTATTTTACACGTTGATATATTCCGAAAATCGATATATCCCCCTGAAAGACACCAAACTGTAAACCATGCAACCTCCTTCCTTAAACAGCAAAACAGCAAGTAACCGCGAAAGCTACACGCTTCAGTTCAGGCTTTTCTGAATAATCATCTTTGTTCGGAGAACCTGTTCCATCGTGCACTTGGAATTCAACTCAATCGTCAAAGGACCACGGTAACCGCACTCTTGAAGCCTCGCAATAAACGCGCTCAGATTCGGCGTTGCCACATCAAAGGATTTGTGCGCTCGGTTGCTCAAGTGGACATCAAGCAGTCGCCTGCCATATTTCTCGAGAAGGCTAAAGGTTTGCCCTGAAGCTTCAGCGTGGCAAAAATCCAACGTTACACCCATAGCACCATCGTCTATAATCCCCAAGATTTCTTCCAGTTCAGCGACGTTTTTGCCGAACCCCGTTGACGCGTAAGAGAGGTTCTCCAAAGCCAACTTAACACTTAGATTCTCAGCGTAACGACGCAGTTCCTTGAAGATTTTTGCCAAAAACTTGCTTCGCAGGGTTTCTGGCAGCCTCCGCGAAACATTAGAGTGCACCACGAGAACAGGTGAAGAAAGTTTGTAGGCAAAATCCGCTGAAACTCTGCCGTAATAGACTGCTTTTGCTATTTCAGCCTCATTCTGCACATTGAGAGTGGCAGCGTGAACCGTTAAACAGTTTAGCCCATGCGAATTAATAAGCTTCTTCGCCGTATGCACGCAGTCTTCGTCTTCTTTCTCCACACACTTCATGTTAAACTCCAAATTATCAAAGCCCAACCGCTTCACGCAAGCCACGTTATCAGCCAAAGCCTGCTTAGAAAAAATCCCGTTGGACAAACTTAACTTCAACTTCTCCACTGCCCCTCTGCACTTGGCCCCTTAAAGAATAGGTTTAACAACAATAAACTGTTTCCTCTGCAATTCACCGTTGCACTTACCGCCTAACGGTCAAACACTGAGGGCATCCATGTTTTTGCTTTATAAAAGGGAGGGGGTAGTCTTCTCCGAGCAGCTATTTCACACAGTTCCAAAACGATAGAATGGATAGAGGTCAAGTTTTTCATAGGCTACCTACACGCAACCATAGAGAAACAACAGTTTCTTGAAAAAAATTATGGGATGAATGGAAACTGGTTTATCGCAGATTGTATGGGGTCTAAAACTATGCTTGGGTATACGCCTATAATGATTATTGCAGCTACCAAGATGAATACTGGAATAAGCAGTTTCAGCGGCTCTTTGATTTTGGTTTCGTCCTTCGGCTTCTTAGCATACATGTAATTCACAAGCCTAAACAAGTAAGCAGTTTGAAGAACAGTCATCAACACAAGTATTATAGCCAGCCAACTGAATTTTGAGTTAATCACCGCGTTAACAACCAAGTACTTAGCCATGAAACCGCCTGTGGATGGAACACCAGCAAAAGACAAAGCAGCGATAAGCAAAGCAAAGCTTGCAAGAGGCATTTTTCTGCCCAAACCAGAAAAGTCTTCCAGTGTCTTGAATCCGTAACGGTTGATTATGCCCAAAGTCATGAACGCCATCGCCGTGGTTATGCCGCCGACTAAGAAGAAGAACAAGTTTCCCCTGAGACCATCAGCTGTTACGCTTGTTATAGCCACAAGGTTGTAACCCACATCCGCCACGCAAATGTTAGCTATCAAACGTTTCACGTCATCCTGAATCAACGCGAACAAGTTACCCACAATCATGGTTAACGCAGCCATAACTGCCAGCATAAGCGTCCAATCCAGCACGCCTGCAGGCGTCAAAATGAACACGAGCACGCGTATCAGAACGTAATAGCTTCCCTGATCAATCAAGGCGGAAAGAAACGCTGAAGAAGACGCTGGCGCAGCAGTGTAAGCGTCAGGCAGCCAAAAGTGAAACGGCACAACAGCCGACTCGATTGCGTAGCCAGTGACTATGAAGATGAACGCAAGCAAAAGCAGGTGCTTATCAGCCAAAGTCATCAAAGCCTGCTTCACAGCCCAGAAATTCAAGGTGCCAGTCAACCCGTAAACTATCGAAAGCCCAAACACAACAAAAGCTGAAGCAACAATTATCATAACCAAATACTTCAACGTAGAATTCAGAGATACGGGAGTTTTCTTGTAAACCATCAGAAAACCTGAGCCAGCTGCTGCAGCCTCCCAAAATATGAAAAGCGTTAAGAGGTCGCCTGAAAACACAGCGCCTATCAAAGCAGCAGTCAGCATCAGCATAACCGCGTAGTACCTTTCCGAAGGTCTTTGGCTTGAATCAACATAAAACACGCTGTAAAGAAAGACAACAGCGCTGACCACGGTGAAGATTATCGCCATGTAAATCGACACGGCATCTATCATGAAGGCGCTGGAAAGCGCAGCAAATGATTCGTCAGTTACCGTTATGTTGAGGAAGGGTTGCGGCGACGGCAAACTATAATACTTAAACGCCAAATTAGCCACAGCAACGCCTGTAACAACGAAAACAGTAAAGAACCAAACAAGCGTTAAAGCCGTTTTGCGCTGGCTTTTGCGGATAACTCTGAAGACTGGCAGAGTCAAGAGTGCAAAGACGATTAAACTGATTATTGGCAAAACAACATCTAAGAGTTCAACCATCAATTTCCCGTCTCAGACAAAGCGCACTGTGCTAATCAGGTTAACGAAGAATGTTGGCCAAATTCCAAGAACAATCACGAGAACCACCAAGACCGCCATCGATGCCTTCATCCAGTTGGGAACATCCACAACTTTCTTTTCGCCTCCGTTTTTCGGCTGCCCCAAGAAAACACGCGAAATATACCGCAGCGAGTAAGCAAGCGAAATCACCGTCGCAATAAGCATTAAAGCAGTTGGAATAAGATAAAAGCTGTCCGTGTTAATCACTTCAAACGCGCCAACAAATATTAGGAATTCGCTGATGAAACACGCAAACGGCGGCGTCCCCGCTATACTCAACGCCGCAGTGGTTGAAGAAACAGCTGTGAACGGCATTTTTCCTGCAAGCCCGCCCATTTCGCGAATATCTCGGACTTCAGTTTGATGCATGACAGAGCCTGCTGAAAGGAAAAAGAGACCTTTACTTACTGCATGGTTTATCAGATGAAGAATAGTGCCCGTAATAGCTGAAGTTATAGCAATCGTGCCACCAATCGTAGGTGCCGCAGAAGGAAAGAGGGAAAGCCCAAACATAACATAACCCATGTGCGCAATGCTGGAATACGCAATTATTCTTTTAATGTCAGTTTCCACCAGCGCGATGAACGAGCCGAAAAAGGCTGAGATTACGCCGAAAATGGTCAAGCCATGTAGGAAATCAAAGCCAACCGCGGTTCCCGCAACTGCTGGAAAAACCGTCCCCAACGACAAACGCAAAATAGCATAGGCACCAGCGCTAATGATGACTCCGCTTAAAAGCGCGGACATAGTTGCGGGAGCTTCCGAATGCGCATCAGGCAACCACATGTGCAAAGGCACAATCGCCATTTTAACAGCGAAACCAGCGGTTAAAGCCAGCAAAATCCACTTTGCAGTTTCTGGAACAGCCATCAACGCGGTTTGCGCAGTAAACATGTCTGTGGCGCCCGTGACCATGTAAATCGCGCCTATACCTAAGAGCACAAAAACGGCGCCAGCGTGCGTGAAAATGAAAAATTTGAAAGCAGCTTTGTAGGAGTCCCTGTAACCCCAGTTGCCCACTATGAAGTAAGCTGGGACAAGCATGAGTTCCCAGCAGAAGTAGAACAGCAGGAGGTTTGAAGTTATGAAAACGCCTACGAGACCTATAGAAAGCAGAGTCAAAAGCGTGTAATAAACCGGCAGGTTCTTTTTTCCTTCCATATAGTTTATCGAAAACAGCGCGGCTACTACAATTAGAATTGAGGTTACGATTGCCATGGATACGCTGATGCCGTCAGCAAAAAGCGTGAATTGTGATTGCAACATTGGAATCCAATCGTAAGATTCAACGTACCTGTGGTCTGCGCTGTCCATAATTGTGGGAACGGTTGTTAGAATCAAAGCTATGTTAATAATGGCAAGTAAAGCCACAAAGATTGCCGCTGCTTTCGCAGATTTCTTCCCAGTCAAGTAAACGAACGGAACGCTCAAAGCGGGTAGAAGAAACACTAACAAGAGATTGTACGGCATTGTTT
>CAYGYB010000024.1:0-10122 GCA_964354015.1 uncultured Candidatus Bathyarchaeia archaeon | reverse complement strand
TACTTGGCTAATGAACTGATAAAACGCGGGAACTCCATTTGCATTGTAACGGGGTATAATGAAAGTGCAGACGTGAAAGTGAACGAGCAGTTCTCCGCGTTTTTTCTTAAAACGCCTAAGACGCCGTTGATTAAGTCTTTTCTGTTCGCTGGCGCTGCCTTTAGGAAAATGAACAAGATACGGGACAGCTGTGCCGCGGACATTGCGCATGCTAATCTTCCGTTGGTACCGAGTTTTGCTGTTCCCGCAAACTTCGGAAAAACCTTGGTAGCCACTGTGCATTCGACGTGGAAGGGCGAAGCTGAAGCCATTCGAGGCGAACCGTACAGTAGGCTTAACCCGAACGAGAAGTTCATGGTGAGCTTCAATTGGTTCCTGCGGATTTTTGAAGAGAAAATGCTTGAGCGAGCAAACAAGATAATCGCCGTAAGCGACTTTACACGAAGAGAGCTTCTGCAGTACTACAAGGTGAAAGCGGCGAAAATACGCGTCATCCACAACGGCGTAGACACGCGCAAGTTCCAGCCTGCAACAGACAAGCGCAAAGCGAAAGAAGAGTTGGGCTTAAACCCTGAGGACATTGCAGTACTGTCGGTGGGCAGATTATACGCGCGGAAAGGCTTATTCACACTCATCGAAAGCATGCCCGCCGTCGTCAAGCGGTTCAGAAATGCTAAATTCGTAATTTCAGGCAAGGGGCAAAGCAACGAGATGAAGAAACTTGTTGCGCACGCGACGAAGCTCGGCGTAAGAAACAACATAATCTTCACTGGGTATTTTCCTGACAAGAAGTTGCCTCGGCTTTATCAGGCAGCGGATGTTTTCGCGTTTTCCACCTTCTACGAGAACTTGCCCTTCGCCGTGTTGGAGGCGTTGTCAACAGGCTTGCCTGTGGTTACTACGTACGTAGGCGGCATTCCAGAAATGATTGACAGTGGGAAGAACGGGTTCTTGGTGCAGCCGTTCAACGCGAAACAGCTAGCTGACAAAGTGTTATACTGTCTGGAGCATCCTGCTGAAGCAGCGGAAATGGGCGCTTTAGCACGGAAAATTATTCTGGAGCGGTTTGACTGGCGACTAATCGTCCAAAAAGTGCTCCGCGTCTACGAGGAAGCGCTAAGCTAAGCCGTTTGCACAGGGCTGCCCCTGTATGCAGTGGTCACTTTCTGAAAGAGTTTAACAACGCCCAGCGAGCAGAAAAACATCTTCGTGAGGAATTCATGCTTGTAAATTTCCGTCTGTGCTTTCACGGGTAAATCTATTCTGGGGGGCTCAAACGTTCGCGCCACATCCGCTACGCGCAAGCCTTGCACGCTGACAGCGTCTTCGTGGAAGCCTGCTCGTTGCGCTATGTAGTGCAGGTACGTTTCCTTCCAGTTTAAGCGCATGATTTTTGTGGCTGTTATGTCTGTGGCTAATGCACAGTTGCTGGTTAATATCAAGTCCATTTTTACGGGTTTGCCTTTTGTCGGACCGTTTCCTTCTATGCCTACTCGTGCATCCATAATGGTTAACTGTGGCTTAAGCAGGGCGTAAAGCAGATAGAAAACTTCAGGCAGGTACGGGTGCAAGTATATGCGTCTGTTGCTGGGCACGCAGCCGAAGAGGTTTTTGACGGCGCCGCTGTACACTATGAACTCGTGGGTTTTCATCATGGGCAAATCTACCACGGCGTCCGCGTCTAACAGCGTTTTGGGCAGAAACAGCTGCTTAACTGCGTTGCTGTTTTTGAATTTTACTTTGACTACTTTGTCTTCTGAAAGGTTAATCACTGTTCCGCCTGCCCGTTTAACTGCTGCTGCAGTTCCAGTCTTCTCGAACGCTAAGCGGCAGGGATAGTTGAAGCCGTCAGACTCGCCAACAATCACTTCTTCAGTCCCGTCGCGTAGCAGGCTAACCAACTCAAACGTCAACGCGGGATCAGTCACTACGCCAGCCACGTATTCAGGGTGGCTTAGGTTTGGCTTCACGAAAATTCGTCGTTTGCCACGCAGCCCAGCGTCTTTCACTGCTTGTTTTAGGATTTCGCTTATGCTGTCGGTGGCTTTGGTGATTTTCACGGTTTTCTGCGTCATCACGCGTTCCCCGCTTCTTTGGCTAGTATGCAGCCTGGGTCTGAAGTTAGAAAGTCACCAGCGTTATAAGCGCTTGCTCTTGCTCGGCATCCGCCGCATATGTACTTGAAACTGCATTTGCTGCATGTGCCTTTCAGTTTTGAGCGGTCTCTTAGTGTGTTGAAGAGTTCGGCGTTTAGCCATATGTCTTTGAAGTTTTGGGTTTTTAGGTTTCCGACGTTTATGGGGAGGAAGACGCATGGGTGTACGTCGCCTTGTGGCGAGAGTGAGCAGTAGAGGCGTCCTGCGCCGCATCCACCTATGAAATCCGCCAGCGGGACTGCTTTTTTGCTTACTTTGACGGTTTGCATGTGCGCCATGGACATGGTTACATCGTTGCCGATTCCTTGGCATTGCAGTGCGGCTCGGGCTAGCTGCGGTGCTGTGGTTAGGATGGTGACTTTGTAGTGTTTTGCCATTTTGTCAAGTAGGAGGAGCATGAGTTTTTCTCTTTCTTCAGGCGCAAGGTCTTGCTCGTAAAGTTCTTTGCCTCTGCCTGTGGGAACGAAATTGAAGTAGGTGAATCTTGCTACGCCAAGGGCTTCAGCCAGATCCAGAATCTGAGGCATTTCTGCTATGTTGCTTTTGGTAGCTGTTGTGGCGATGCACGCGCACAAATCCGCTTCTACACAAGTCTTTATGCCTTGTATAGCTTTTTCAAATGCGCCGGGCACGCCTCTGAACGCGTCATGCGTTTGCGCTGTTGCGCCGTCTATGCTGACTTCCACGTAGTTTATCTTGGCTTGTTTCAGTTTTTGCACGTTTTCTTTGGTGAGCAAGGTGCCGTTTGTGGCTACTGAAATGTATAGTCCGCGGTCGGCAGCGTAGCGTGCTACTTCAAAAAAATCTTTTCGTGTTAAGGGCTCGCCGCCTGAGAAGGCAAGCGCTGTAACGCCAGAGTCCGCAAGCTGGTCTACCACGGCTAAAGCTTCTTTCGTGGTGAGCTCTTCGTCGGAGACGGCTCCGCTGTTTGAGTAACAGTGCTTACAGCTTAGGTTGCATTTGTGCGTGAAGTCCCAAACTACGAGGAACGGCGCGTGGATGCTCAGCGGCTTAGTTATTCCGAAATAGGTGAAGGACCGCACGATGTTGAGCACTGCTCTCCGCGCGTAAGGGTCAGCCAGCAGCTTCTCCACTTTCGCTCGTTTTATGTTTAGGCTTCGTCTGAGGAACTCTATCCAGAAGCGGATTACCCGCGAGTAGAAGCCGCTGCATCCTGTGCATTTTGGGTTGGTTTTGCCCACGTAATCATCCAGTGCCGCTTCGAGAACGGTTCTGCCGCATTTGGGGCATTTTTTCAGGGACAGGTTTAGCATTTTCTTGGTGGTTGGGAAGGTGATTATGGCGTTCCAGAGGTTGTCGTGGCTGAGTAGGCTCATGGGTTTTCTCCTGAAGCGGCAAACCTGCATATTGAATTGGTTACGCGCGGATGTTAAAGATTTCTCTAAAAAGCCGCATTCAACCACTCAACCAACAAGTGCTGTTCTAGCGAGATAGAAAAGCCACAGTGCACGCTCAAGCAAAATAACCAGCAGAAACATGCGGAATAACCATAGAAGGAAAAAACAAATGGCTAACCCTAATACAAAACGCTAGCAAGGAAAGGAGAGAAGATTAGTTAATCTTACCCGTTTTTCTTGCATTGTAAATGTGCTATACATTTTCTAACCAAAATTCGTATTGTCTGTTCTTCTTTTCAAAATGCGACAAAAACTAGGAAGTCACCTAGAGTCTGGTTTCTCATATCACCCATCAAACGAGAACCACCGCTATGACAATATTAGAAAAGCACTTGCATCATATCAGCGGTTGGACGCTCTAAATCTTTTCAGATAGCCTCTTGCTTCGTCCATATCAAGGTTGCTGAACTTTGTTTCGCGTTCTACCACTTTTCTTTTTATAACTTCACTTTCTGGTTTTTCTACGCTAACCCACATTCGATTACACTTGTCGCACCAATGAATCATCGTTCCGTCATTTTTGATCGAACTGTAGACTAAACCGCCATCTTCTTTGTGAACGGTGCTACTGCTACGTACATCACTCAACTTCTATTTCTCCTCCTTTTTTTTCTCGAATTTTGCCCACATATCGGTTGACCGATCTGTTATGTATTTCGTCAAATCCTTTGTCGTTTGGCGTTCTGCGTCAAGCGTCTGTTTCACTTGCTCAACTGGTTTTTGTCCAAAGTAGAAGCCAATGATAGCACCCACCCAACCGCCGAAAACCGCACCGACGAGTTTGACTGCTTCAAGATTAGCACTCACAAAATACTGAACCAAAGCAATGCTCATAAGTACGAAGAAACCTGCAATGAAAGCGATTGCTATTAGAAACTGCTTGTCTTCCCATAGCGGCGAACCGCTCGGAGATTTTCCTGCCATATCCTTGTGCTATATGCTGATGAGATTATAAATTTTACCACTACAGTTTCCGCTACAATTAGCCCTCTCATCTCATCGAACCATCACCCGACTGTTAACAGGGAGAGTTATCGCCCACAGAGTTACCAGAACCTGACAGAACCCTATTTATAGTTTAAATAAGGAGGCTACAGAAAAAAAATAGCACATCAGTCACCGCATTCCCATAAACGCTCGCCTCAACTAAAGCTTATAAATCGCGCATCCATCAAACGTGTTAGGCAAAAATCAACATTCACAGAGGCAAAAACTTGCCCCCTAACTTGTCAAACAAACGCCTAGCACAGGAGAAAGCCCATAATTGATTCTGCTAATGACCACAGCACCACCATCCAACGCACCATGGTACCTTGGAAAAAAACTCCCACCACTAGGCTTAGCATACGTCGCCGCTTCCCTCGAAAAAGCAGACTACAAAGTAGAAATGCTGGACAACTACCTGCTCAAAAAACCAACAAGCGAAATCAAACAACTACTGCAACGGCTCAAACCAGAAATCGTGGGCATAACATGCGGCTCCGCAACCTACCACCGATGCGTCGAAACCGCAAAAACCGTTAAAGAAACACTGCCCTCCTGCAAAGTAGTTGTTGGCGGTTGGCACCCATCCTACATGCCTGACAGCATGCTCAAGCACCCAGAGATAGATTACGCTGTTATGGGCGAAGGAGAACGCGCCATGGTGGAACTGGCAACGCACATCACAAAAGGCAAAAGCGATGAAGCACTTGCCGACATCGCTGGAGTCGCCTACAGACGCAACGGAGCCATAGCGAAAAATGCGCCCCGATTCATCAGCAACATGGACGAAATCCCCTTCCCAGCAAGGCATCTGCTGCCCATGCACCTTTACGACCGAACAATAGAGTTCCTAGACTCCAAACCAGCTGACGTGATGAGTATTGCTCGCGGTTGCCCCTACAGCTGCGCATTCTGCGAAACCAAGAAGCTGTGGGGAAACACGTGCCGCTCATTCAGCCCAAGCAGAACATTGGACGAAGTTAACTACATGATTGACAAGTTCAACACTAAGGGCATTTACTTCATAAACGACAACTTCACCCTCAAGAAAAAAGAAACCATCGAACTCTGCAACTTGATAAAGGCAAACAAGCTTGACATTGAATGGGTGTGCGATACCAGAGTTAATTTGGTTTCGCGAGAGCTTCTCGGCAAAATGAAAGAAGCAGGATGCAAAGCCATATGGTTCGGAGTGGAATCAGGCTCACCGCGCATCCTGAAAAAAATCAACAGAAACATCACGCTGGAAGAAACAGAAACCGCGTTTAAACTCTGCAGAGAACAAAGCATCCAAATTGCCTGCTCATTCATGCTGGGCTTCCCAGACGAAACACGCGAAGACATGGAAGCCACATTAAAATTCGCCAAAAAACTGGACCCAGACTGGTGCCAATTCAACATTTTCATAGCTTACCCCGACAGCAGCCTATACCAAGAACTACTGCAACGCGGCATTTACGAACGACTGGACGATTTCCTGCTCAGCGTCAAAACAGAAGACTTCAACTACACATCACTACTGGAAATCCAAAGACGATTCCTTAAAGAATTCAACAGGACACCAAAGAGTATACTGCGAAGAATCAGACGCGAAGGCGCTTTCAACTTCATTAAACGAAGACTCACCGCTTCGCCCAGCAACGCAGGTATGGCTTAATTTCAAATACAGCGTTAGTTTTCGCCATTAATTTTACGCAACAACACAATAATCGTAGAAGTAGGCGCACCTAAAATCGGCTCTAAACGCTTAACGTCGCAGACACTGAATTTCTTGTCAAGCATATGCTGCAAGACTTCTACTGTGAAAAAGTTTTTGTGAGCATCATAACGTAAGCTCTCTTTTCCCTCAGGAGTTTCCACTATCAAATAACCCTCAGTCCTAAGAACCCGGTAAGCCTCATCAAAAAAGCCACTTGGATTCCACAAGTGCTCCACCACCTCAGAAGCTAAAACCAAATCAAAACTGTCAGAAGCAAAAGCCAAATGCTCCGCGTCGCCCGCCACAACCAACGAAACCCCACGCTTATGAGCTAAAATGGTAATAGTGGGCAAATCTACTGACGTCACGTGATTCCCCAGTTTCGATATAGGCTCGCTGATGACGCCGTCACCGCACCCAACATCCAAAACCCGCAAGCCACTGCCCACGCGGCTGACCATGTCAGAAAAAATCTGTATCCTAGCCTGATTCAATGGACGTGCATAAGCGACTGCTGTACTATGCTGTGCAGCTGCCGCGTGAGTGTCGTATTTCTGCCACTCCGTCCAGCTTTGCTTGCTACGATACCTCTGCCTATACAGAGTCTCCCTTATGACTATGTGCTTTAACTGCGCAGGATGCGATAACAAATACACCAACCCGTGAACGTGCCTTTTAAGCATGCTTAACATGGGTGCACACATCACTTACAAACTGAAATAAGTTGAAACCGCCAAGGCTACGACTAACCTTTTCATTCTGTCACTTGCTTCCTGTGTAGTTAAGGCTTGTTATAAAATTTACGCGCCCACAACATTCAACAAGACAAAAAAAAGAAGCGACTCAGCCGTTCTGGCTAAGTCTGGCGCATTACCGCCTTCTAAACAGCCCAATCAAGGGCTATAGTGACAGCCACCAAGTGGCGTACATGCAGCTTTGCTCGCTTTATTGAAAGCTGAACTTTTCTTTTCTCCCTTTAATTCTGCTCTGAACTAGTACATTTCAAGTGGCATTTAAGGTTTATCCAAAAGCAACAGGCACATTATCAGCTAATTTTTTTCAGGTGAGAGAAACAAGGCTATAACCGAAAACATATATTAATCAAAGTCTTTCATGTATTCTGTTGATTAATAGCCGCTTAGGGAAGAACAATGAGAACCCGTATCACCCTTGTGAACCCCCCTTACCCGCAGGGAGCCCACCAACACCCACCGTTCATCCCATTGGGCTTGGGGTATTTGGCTGCTGTTCTAGAAAAAAACCAGTACCAAGTTGACATAGTTGATTGCCAAGCACTCAAACTCACATACGAAGACTTCAAAAGCGAAATCAGCAAACGCAAACCCGACATAGTCGGAATGACATCAACCACACTCACGTACAAATCTGCACTGCAAATAGCAAAAATAGCCAAGGAAATTCACCCAAACTGCTTAACTGCTCTTGGAGGCCCCCACGCCACATTCTGGGATGAAAACGCGCTGAAAGAATGCTCATCTCTAGACGTTATCGTGAGGAAAGAGGGCGAAAACACATTGCTGGAGCTGGTGCAGAGAGTGGAGGCAGGCAAAAGCTACAGCGACGTGGTTGGAACAACGTGCAGGAACGGCAAAGAAATCGTACGGAACGCAGACAGACCGTACATAGAGAATTTGGATGAACTGCCCTTCCCAGCGCATCACTTATTCCCACTGGAACATCTGCGAAAATACGGCAAAATCATATTTCCACTGTCCACAAGCCGCGGCTGCACATTCTGGTGCAATTTCTGCTCGGCGGTCAGAATGTTCGGCAGAAGATACAGAATGAGAAGCCCGAAAAGCGTCTTAGATGAGCTGGAATTTCTAAACAAAAAGTATGGCGCACAACAGTTCACTTTTTACGACGACGCATTCACTGTGGATCAATCTAGAGCCAAAGAAATATGCATGCAAATCCAAGAGCGAAAACTGAAAATAGCATGGGACTGCGAGACCCGCGTGGACATGGTTACAAAAGATTTGCTGCTGGACATGAAAAAATCCGGATGCCTCGCCGTGTGGTTCGGTGTCGAGGCAGGTTCTCAACGCGTCATAGACGCTATGGGAAAAGGACTTACCCTCGAAAAAACCAAAAGTACTTTTAAAATGGCAAAGGACACAGGATTGATGACCATCGCAAGCGTAATCTTAGGGTTTCCTGATGAAACACCTGAAAGCGCTTGGGAAACCATAAAATTTGTTGAAGAAATAAAACCAGATGATGTCGGTTATTACATAGCTACTCCGTATCCAGGAACCCCAATGTATGATTATGTGAAGAAAATGGGCTGGCTGAAAATTGAGGACTTTGACAGGTACGACACGGCAACACCAACCTTTGAAACCCCAACAATGAAAATGACGGAGCTAAGGGAAATCCGCGAAAAGGCTTTCCAAAGATTTTATATCCACCCTAGCTATGTTCTCCGCATGCTTGGCAAGGGAGGAGTGTACGGCTACTCGGCAACCCGCACAGCACTGGCGCACTTTCGAAGAGCCGTAAAGTCAAAACTGAAGCACGAATAGTTACTGCAGTCACGTCATGAAGATTTTGATTTAACACGAGAGTCACGAAGAGAATGAGCAAGACAGCGAAGATAGCTTTAGTGAACCCACCGATTCTGAAAGGCGTTTATCACCATCAGCTTTTCCTACCGATCGGCTTAGCGTATCTGACAGCTGTCCTCAAAACAAATGGACATGAAGTAACCGTTATAGATTGCCCAGCATCAGAAATGGGCCATGAACAATTAAAGGCGAAGGTAGCTTCTTTTGAACCAGACATGGTTGGCATCACCTCGATGACGCCCACGATACAATCGACACTGCTCTCAGCTCGCGTTGCAAAGGAAGCCTGCCCCGATGCGATAGTGGCTTTGGGAGGTCCTCACGCCACGTTTATGGATAGGCAAATTCTCGAGCAAGAGGCGGCAGTGGACGTGGTAGTCAGAGGCGAAGGAGAACAGACTTTGCTGGAGATGGCGCAGAACGTAGCTGATTCAAAGAGCCTCCACAAGATTGACGGAATAACATTTAGGAACAGCGACCAGATAATTCAGACGCCTAACAGACCGTTCATTCAGAACCTTGACGAGTTGCCTTATCCAGCTTACGATTACTTCCAATTAGATAGGTACAGGCTTTTCGGGAAGCTGTTTCTTCCAATCATAACCAGTAGAGGATGCCCGTTCCAATGCTCATTCTGCACGACATCGCGCATATTGGGGAAAGAGTATAGGGCGAGAAGCCCGAAAAACATTGTTGACGAACTGGAGTTTTTAAAGAGCACATATGGAGCTGACGCGTTCACTTTTTATGATGATACGTTGACGCTTGACAAAAATAGGATTTTCAAGATTTGTGAGGGAATCAAAGCAAGGAAAATCGATCTTCCGTGGGACTGCCAAACTCGGGTTGACCAAGTTTCCAGAGAAGTTTTAGCTGAAATGCGGGAGACAAAATGTCAACAGGTTTTCTTCGGAGTTGAGTCAGGATGCCAAGAAATCTTGGACGCGGTGAAAAAGCGAACCACGGTTGAACAGAACGCAAAGGCAATCAAATTGGCGAAAGAGGCAGGTTTGTTCGTCGCCATATCAATTATGATTGGTTATCCCGGCGAGAACAAGGACATGTTGAAGCAAACTCTGGATTTCATTCGGAAAACGGAACCTGATGACGTTTACTTATGCGTGGCAACGCCTTATCCGGGCACTGAGCTTCGTCGCTTGGTGGAGGAGATGGGGTTGAAAATGTCGGCGGATTGGGGACTTTACGATACAGTAACGCCAGTGTTTGATAATCCGCTGTTGCCGGCTGAGGACATTTTGAAGTTGAGGAAAGAGTTC
>CAYGYB010000023.1:0-10218 GCA_964354015.1 uncultured Candidatus Bathyarchaeia archaeon | reverse complement strand
GACAACAGGAGATGGATACATGACAGAGGTTATAGGGCAAACAGACGTAACAAAAAATCAGACAATAACGATTAATCCCACATACTTCAGGGATTCAGGGAACAATTGGAAAATAAAGATTACAGGAACCAAAACGGACACCGTACCGTTCGAACTAAAAATTGACTGGATAAGATTCAAAGTAGCCCCATCGGACGTTTGCCGCCTTGACATCAACAACAGCTTAACCATAGACCTTGCAACTTACCCGAGAAGTGACATTTGCGGAATTGAAATACGAATCAGATACAATGTGACGGGGAACGGAGAAAGATGGTTTTTGAAGGCTTACAATTGGGCAACAGCAGCATTCGCCGATATAGGCTTCAATAACACCGCAGGAGACGCGCCGACTCTCAATGGGTGGAGCGACTATACAATAAATGTGACTGACAATTGGATGGACTACGTTGGAAGTGATGGCGTGGTGCGCGTAGAATTCTCTGACGAAGGACTACGCACAGACCAAACTATAGCCGAAATAGACTTCTTAGGTACAAGAGCAATAATGAATGGCGCATGTATGAACATAAAGAATTCTAGTCCTTTAAGCACTCATATTGTAGCCCTCTGGGTTACGAACTCAACAAGCCATCAGCGCTATGACGTTGACTTATTTGTTAGTTCTGGCGAATCCATCGAGTATATCCGAGAAGACATAAGTTTGCCGCAAGACGCTTTCGTAGCCAAAATAGTTACAGAAAGGGGCAACATAGCCGTTTTTGCGAGCGGTTAACTGCCTACTTGAGCTTTTCTTTGAATGCTTTCACTGCTTCTTTCGGGTTTTTAGCCTCTATCGCTTGTATATTGTATAGCTGCGCCATTTTCTTGGCGTTCTCGTTGAGCTGGGGAATCGCGATTAAGTAAGCTTTGTCTGGCGAGGCATCAAAAATTTTTGCGAACAAAGCAATGACTGGTTGTTCAGAAACGATGTCTTCTGTCGACTTCGCCAAATCAACCACTATTGCCTTCTGCCGTGCAGCGTCTTTGTAGGCTACAATGTCAAACGAGTGGGTGGTTCCAGATTTGCCTTTAAGAAACGGAGAGCTTTCAACTGTTAACCCTTCTTCCATGAGAAAATCCCGTATGGGCGCGATTAAGAACCAGTTTAAAGAGGCTGCTTCTCTAACGCTTTCCTTTACAGTGTAGGAGTAAACGTCTTTTATGATGGCGCCTTCAAAAGTGGAGACTGTATTGCAGTTTCGGCAGAAATGTTCAGGCACGGGTATGTCAAAGTTTTTTTTGCAATCGTTGCAGGCGCACCAAACTCCAGCTTTTCTGTAATCCACATCAATTTTTTTCAGTTCCATATGGCACTTCGGGCAGACGTACTTGTCGCCGTCGCGGAAGTTCGCTTCTATATCCATGTAGCCGCATTTAACATGCTCAATTAACGAGCTTTTTTTAATATCGAAAGATTTGCAGAAGGGACAGCAGTAACGGAAAGAGACATCTGCAGAGCCGCAGTTTGGGCAAGAAATAGTTTTGGTGTAAAGTTTCTTTTCCAAGATGCCTCCGCGGCTAAGTTTGTTTAAGAAAAGTTCCACTTGCGCGGCATCGCCAACTATAGTTTCTACTATGGGATAATGATAACCAGTCTGCTGATCGTAAACGGGTTCAAGCGTTTTAATTTCGCCGCTTAAAAATTTACTTAGAAGTACCTGCGTGTCAGAATCTTTGTAGAGCTCAAGCGGCTCTTTTGCGTTTGCCTTCTGCATTGTGGCTCCTCCGTATAGGCAGCACATGCTTTTTTATTAATCTTTACTGCGATGCACAGAGATTAATGTTGTTAATATCTCTACAAAGAGGTGTTTAAGCATTTCGCGTTTCCGCGTTGACTTGCAAACAGCGATAAGCAAAAATGCATGTTTATTGAACTTTACCCGATGCATCGTTATCAAAAGTTTTCATTTCAAATCGGTGCATCATGCAAAATCTGCATTGCCAAATGAACCCAAATTCACTGGAAGGCAACAAAGCCCGAGCTTGCGAATCGGCAGGTGAAAATACTGTTTAGCGTAGAGATGCTTTTTAATGAGAAATCCTTATTTCACGTGTAAGCCCTTGTGAAATAGAGGAAGTTGGATGGCAGATCACCCTCGTTTTGGTCCAGCTGGAGTTCCACCTTTCTTCAGAATCATCGGAGCGCAATTAGCTAATGTTCCAGCGCTCTTGCGGGAAGAAGGACTTGACGCTTTTGAGTATCAAGCTGTCAGGTGGGGTCGAAAACCGCAGATGAAACAGCAAGATGCTGAACAGCTTAGAGCGGAAGCTGAAAGAAATGATGTTTTGCTCAGTCTCCACGGCTCCTACTTCATCAATCTGTGCGGCGCAAAAGAAGTTGTGGAAGCAAGCAAACAACGCTTGATCGCATGTGCAACCGCGGCGCAATGGATGGGCGCGTACGTTGTGGTTTTCCACGCGGGATTTTACGGAAACGCAGACAAAAAAGAAGCCTTAAGAAACTGCATCAAAGAGTTAAGCGACGTAGCCGAAACTATGCGCACGTTGGGCATCAGCAACGTGAAGTTGGGTCCAGAAACCATGGGCAGACATTTCCAAGTCGGCACGCTGGACGAGGTGTTAGCCATGTGCGAGCAAGTTGGGCAGACTCAGCTGGTCATTGACTGGTCGCACCTGCACGCCCGCAGTGGCGGAGCACTCAGAAGCGCCGAAGACTTCCGCGAAGTAGTTGCAAAAGCTGAGGAGAAACTTGGCACCGAAGCTGTCCGGAACATGCATTGCCATTTCAGTAAAATCGAGTTCACCTATAAAACTGGCGAAAGACGTCATCACGTTTTGGATGAAGCCGCGTATGGTCCAGACTTTCGAATGTTCGCGGAGGTTATAGTAAAATTCGGTTTGCGTCCAGTTGTGATTTGTGAGACGCCTATTTTGGATGTTGACGCCGTGAAGATGCGCAACATGCTTGCAGAAGTTACTAAAAAATAGGGGCAAGGGAATTTTACGATGGCTAAAGATTCAGATGTGGAGTCGCTGAAGAAAAGGGAGAAGATACAGAACCATTTTTGGAATCAAGTTGGCTCCAAAGAACATATCTCGTTACCCATGTTGGAAGATGCCATTAAGAAAGAGTTCAACTATAAAGACGACCGATCTATCCAAGCGCAAATTAATCTGATGCAAACTGAGGCAAGAATAAGGGTGGAAAGCAGAGTCAAAGTATGGATCAAACAGCCACACACCAGCATTCCATAGCGAGCACCTCTGCCAACAGACAGTGGAATTATCTAAATTTATAGTTTGGGAGGATATATCGTCATAATGTAGTCTCGGCAGAAGAAACCGTCGGTTCCAGGTCCAGAGTACTTAGAACGAGGATGAATGAAAGTCACGAACGCCTCAAAGTAGTTTTTCTCAATTGTGGACATTATGGATATAGGCCCTGAAGTTGAAAGCATGGTGTAGCCGACTGGATTTACCCGTCCGTAGCCTTCAAGCGTAAGGCACGCAGGAGGCAAAACATATTTTGGAGGGTATAATGGTATGGGAACAGCCCAGCCCGTAAACATAGTGTTTCCGTGTGTGCGGATTTGAAGTTCGTCTTCCCTAACTAGGTGGACATTTTCTGCTGCTGGATCTTTTGCATGCATTAGCTTCATACCTGGAAATGCTTTAGCGTTTGTCATTATGACGGCGACTGGAGCGTATCCGATGCCTTTTTCCAAGTTGAGCCACTGGTATACTGTGAGCACGTCAGCAACCCCTAGCGAAGAAATATTTTCTATATGCATTGGCTCAAGCATTAGGTCGGGCAAATTGAAGTAACTGGGCGGATGAATAATAGCTGATCCAGCGGTAGCATACACCCTGTCGGTGTCTTTCACTGGATCTTTCTTCTGAAGTCTCTTACCGTGAATTATTTTGGATAGCACTTCTTTCTCGGTTAGCCGTTTGATATCAACAATTCGGACGTCGATCATTTTCCTAGTAGGGTAGTTTTCTGGAAGAATATCCATGTCGTAGCTGTACGGCTCGGTTGGTGACTCAAACGTTATTGCAGGTGGCGACTGCGCATTTCTCCACATGTCATCCAGCATTTTCTTGGTCTTCTCTACATATTCGAAGTCGTTTGAATAAAACGCGTTTTCGAAACACTGTAAGCCTTGCTGTTCAGTTCCAAACGGCGGGTTCTTGAACTGAAACAGGTCTGTCTCGTCAACGATTGTTGTCCCCAAATAGCCAACGGGGACATGCTTCACCTGACAAGACTGCAAAAGTTGTCGGACAGCGCTCAAATTATTTCTAGTGATAGGAGCCATAATTCGGACGGCCACCTGTTTTCTAGCCCAGTCAGCCAAAAGTTGGTCATATTTTGTCATATCAATGAGTCCCTGAGAGGAAGTCAGAATGGTAACTTCCTTTGAAGCCGAGCGGATTGTTTCGTTGTACTTTTTGCTGGCTGTTTCTGCATTCGCAAACACGTATGTCTTTGGCAGAGGTTTCCCTGTTTCTATTTCAGCTATCTTGTTTTGTATGTCGGTTGAGTTGTGCCACAAGTCCTCAAACACAGCTTTGAACGAGTTTACAATGGTATTGCTGTTTGTCCAAAGGCACAGGTCATCTGCATCGCGTCCGGTTTTATCTGATTCTTGGCTTACGAAGAATGCGACCTCTGCGTCGTCCCTGATCAGCATTCTCGAAATCAATCTCAAACCCAGTTCAGGTGTTCTTCCCTCGGAACTGGATTTTTTCGGCATTCTTTTAAGAAGCATTTTCATCGCCCGAAGATTTTCATCGGACAGTTCTGTGAGGAACCTGAATTTCGCGTTTGTCTTTGCCGCGTGATTGAAGGCGGCATCCAGGAGTCCAAACTGGTCTGCTCGCATCAAACCTGGAACGGTGGAGATTATCGAAAGCCTGCTTTTGGTGTCTTCAACCATCTGCTTAAGTCGGGGATAGATGAAGTTTCTGCCTTCGATAACCGTGAATTTCGGCGTCTGATCTCCCGCTTCGGCGATGGCGATTGACTGCCAGTCTGAGAGAAGACCTTTTTTGTCTTGCTCGATGCGGTGGACTTCTTCTGTTTTGGCTTTCACGAACAAGTCCAGGACTCTTTCAAACGGCACGGCGCTGAACCTGGAAGGGTGTTCAAGAGTTGCTGTAATTATTCCCTTGCTTTGGAGGTTCTTGATAGCCCTGTATACCGTCTGCTTGGACACTCTCAGAGATTTCGATATGTCTATTGCTTTCTGAGGACCTTTCTTCCCGAGAAAAATGTAGACTTGAGCGTCTGGTTGTGTTAGCCCCAGGCTTTCGAGGGTTTTCAGCACTTTTTCTTGGCTCAAACTGGATCCACACCTGTAACTATGCTTTCCGCTGCATACCACATTAATCAGATTGTGCAAATAACACTTGCTGCCCACTCTTTCTTTGGGGTTGGAGAGACCTTACCTTTGCATAGTCAGCTGTGGTTTTGCTTGATCATGTCCTGCCAGCTGTCGACCAGTTCTTGTTTTGTTTCTCTGACGACCTTTGCCTTTTCAGCGCTAAGCTTCATGAAGAGGTTTAGCAGTTCTTCGAAGGCTATGGCAGAAAACAATTTGGCGCGTTCATGTCTGCTGGCTACTATTCCCTTCTCCTTAAGGCTCTTGAGCGCCGGGTAAAGTTGCTGTTTCGTCATTCTTAACCCAGTGTTTAGTTCCTCGGCTTTGCTGGGACCTGATTTGGCTAGGTAAATGTATACTTCGGCCTCCACATGTGAAAGACCAAAGCTCTCAAGTGTCTTCAACACTCGTTTTAAACCCATGTTTTTTCCTCTTTTTTTGCTTGAGTGCGCTCTACACTTTATGTTGCATTCACAAATTCCTTTAAGTTATCAAAGAAAAGGGGTGTTATGAGTTGACATCTGCAATAGACTAGTTTTCAGTGTGCACGGAATAGTCGCTTTTTGTTGATTATTATGAACGCAGTGGCAGTCAGTACTAATGCTGGAATGAGCCATGAGGAATACTCTGGAACCACACCAAGTTCATCAGCCTTAATCAGCCATAAGTCTGTGCTGCCTGCGCCAAACGAGTCTGTGAAGCCTGCTAACGCGTAGCCTCCATCAGAAGTCCGAATAATGTCGTCTGGCCAGTCCGTTCCTGCTCCTCCATAAGTCTTGTTCCAAAGCATGTTGCCCGACGAGTCAGTTCTAATCAGCCAACCATCCTTGCCACCAGCACCAAACGACGATGTTACACCTCCTATTGCGTAGCCCCCGTCATCCATCTGCACTAGAGCCCATCCAGTGTCATCTCCTGTTCCCCCGTAGGTCTTGTTCCACAGCATGTTGCCTGACGAGTCAGTCTTTATCAGCCAAGCGTCTCTTTTAGTGGTGGGATAGGTTACACCTGTCATTGCGTAGCCCCCGTCCGCCGTCTGAATCCCAGTACACGCCCAACTTGCAGTCCCGAGGCTGTAGGTCTTGTTCCACGCCATGTTGCCCGACGAGTCAATCTTGATGAACCAGCCTTTGTAGCCCCCAAAGGACATTGAATAGCTTACCACTGCGTATCCACCATCAGCGGTACAAATTAAATTGCTTGCCCAATCATTGCCTACTGCTCCGTAGGTTTTGTTCCACTGCATGTTTCCAGCTGCATCGGTTTTAACCACCCAAACATCATAGCCGCCCGCCCCGAACGAATTTGTTTCACCTAGCAATGCGTATCCTCCATCAGCTGTCTGAGACACATCATATCCATTGTCAACGCCTGGCCCTCCGTAAGTGTTATTCCACTGCAGGTTACCATTTGCATCGGTTTTGAGCAGCCAAAAATCGTTGCCGCCTGCCCCATAAGAGTTTGTGGTGCACATTATTGCGTATCCGCCGTCGCTGGTTTTACAGACCACGCAGGCGCTTTCGTTCAGTGGTCCTCCGTACGTCTTTTGCCACTGCATTTCACCATTCGCGTCAGTCTTCACCAAATAAGCATCATTGGACCCAGCTCCGTACGACGTTGTGCTTCCTGTTATTAGAAATCCTCCGTCACTGGTCTGAAGAACAACAGGATATATGCTATCCCAACCTTCAGCGTTTGTTCCCCCGTAAGTTTTGCTCCATCCAACAGTAGCTTTTGCACAAGGGCAAACCACGCTTGAAACAGCACAAGAAACCAGAATCGCAGTGATTAACCCCGCAACTAATTTTCCAGTTGTTACTCCAACTTGCTCTTTCACTTCATTCACCTCAATTGTCTTCCAAAATTCTGAGACGTATTCTGCTTTCTCTGCTCGAGCATATAGCCTCTAGTCAATCCGCGGTGGAACTACTTTTTCTAATGCCATCTTTCGCTCACACCCTTACTCCAGAATAAGTTGACTTTTGTCTGCGGCAGTATCCGAACGATTCGATTTCATCTGTTCGTTCTAGGCTTTCTAATTCACCTAATCACAAAATTCGTTACCAGCAGTTACTAAAAGTCACTAGAAGTATTCAATTTGTTTTTCAATAGTACCCGAAATTGATGGTGGGGCTGCCCGGATTTGAACCGGGGTCTATAGAGCCCAAGTCTACAAGCCTAGACCATGCTAGCCGACAGCCCCTTGCAGAGACAGCAAAACATAATTTCGCTAGCATCATAAAAACCTTAGCCAAACCATCCAGCCTATAAATACTTGCTTTATATAAGGGGGCTATAGTCTTTTCCACGCGCTAGTTCACACAGCCCCAAAAAGATAGAGGGTAGACTCCGTATTGGCTTTTTTTCACTCCAAAACCATGTTAAAACAGATTCCTACACACGGCAACAACCAAAAGTAACTAAAAGTAACCAAAAGTCACCAAAAGTTCCCAATTTGTATTTCACAGGCTACCACACAGCAAACTTGGACGTATCCATTTTAGGCTTGCGCCTCTTCTTTCAATGCTTCTCCGAATATGCGCTTCAAATCCTTCTTCATAGTCACAGTGTCCTGAGTTAAACCGAAATAGTCCGCGAAATAATCAGTCGTCCTAAGACTCATAGAACGCCCACTTCTTTCAGCCGCAATCAACCCCATCTCCTTCAAAAGCTTAACGTGCCCATAAGCGTGCTGACCACGCACCTCAATCACTCTTTTCTGCGAAATCGGCTGCCTATACGCAATATAAGAAAGCGTCTTCAACGGACCAGAAGAAAGCAAAGGCTTATTAACAAACTTCTTAACCAACGGCGTAAAATCCGCTTTCAACTGCAAAACGTACCGTTCATCCTTCAACTCAAGTATCTCAAGCGCCGTGTTCCTAGCCGCGTACTCCTGCATGAGAAGGGTAACGAAATGTTTAGCCTTCTTCTTCGACCGACTGCCCAAAACCGCGCACAAGTCATTAAGGTTTAAAGGGCGCCCAGCAACGTACAAGGCGGCTTCCACTAACGCCAAGTTATGCCGCGCTTTCGCCTCTTCTTCCTGTGTCTGCTGAACCGCAGTCTTTGAATCAGCTGCTTGATCCTTTGTTTCCTGCATCTTTCAAGTTCCCCACAGCAATGTAAATTTCTTCTGTTTCTTCATTCTGCCACAAACTTACTCGCCTGTCCTGCGCCAAAAACAACAGAAGAATAAACGTGCGAACCGCCTCTATCCGAGCAATTCCCTTTATCAAGGTTGAAAACTCAATTATTCCAGCACCTTTAACTTTCTCGCAGAGAAGCGCATACAACTTCTCAATCTGCAACTCAATTTCCATCAGAAAAATATCCAGCTGAGGCAGAATATCAGACACCGCTGGCAAAACAGGCTGCGCGACAACTGCATCAAGACGAGGCAACTTCTCACCTTTCAACACCTCATCCAAAACTTCCAACAAATGCTTAATAGTTGTCGATGTCAACTCATGCCTCAAAGGCAAAAACAGAGGCGGCGGAACAAAATCCGATGGAGCCTTCGGAGGCGCTGGCGGCTCCTGAAGAACAAGCAGAAGCTTCGACTTCATCAGGTAAATAAGCGCAGAAGAATCCAAAGCTACGCCTGAAGCGC
The DNA here is from genome assembly GCA_964354015.1 of uncultured Candidatus Bathyarchaeia archaeon. Taxonomy (GTDB): domain Archaea; phylum Thermoproteota; class Bathyarchaeia; order Bathyarchaeales; family Bathycorpusculaceae; genus JAOZHU01. The sequence goes on along the minus strand of CAYGYB010000023.1, from coordinate 1,218 downwards.
GGAAATCCACTTTGCCAGTTCGCTCCATCTCCGAAAGAAACGACGTAAGCAAATAAGTGATGTTCACGTTCCAGGGCATGAGCTTTTCAAGCTTGCTGAGTTCAAAGAGAATGTTCCATGGAGGACGCAGGTAAAAAGGCCTTTTCTTCATAGCTGTTGCCATTTAGCTGGTAGCCTCCAAAAACTTTGCCGCAATAACGTTTGAAACCCCATTCCGTTCATAAACGCCGTAGACTCTCTGAGCTTTGTTTACAACTTCGGGCTTTAAAGTAATCACTATAAACTGGCTTTTCTCAGACTCCTCTAAAAAGACATCGGCAAGTTTCGAAACATGAAAAGCATCCAAGTGCGCATCTATCTCGTCAAGAATGTAGAAGGATGTAGGCGTAAACTCGTTCAAGGCGAATATGAAGGAGACAGCCGAAACGGAGCGTTCACCACCACTTGCACCGCTGACAACTATCGACGGCTTATTAGGAAACTGCACGAGCATGTCTATGCCGCCGTAAAAGGGGTCATCTGGATTCTCAAGCTTTAAAGTGGCAACGCCGCCTCCAGTCAGCTTTGTAAAGTACTTTTGCAGGTTAAGGTTTATTTTTCCAAAAGCATCCATGAAAACTTTACGTTTCTTGCTTTCAATTTCATCCATGAACTGCACAATAGCTTGCTTTTCTCTCTCAAGCTCATTCAAACGCAAAGATAATTCCCTGTATCTTGAATTTTGCTCAGCATAATGCGACAGGGCAAGCTGGTTCACCGCGCCTATCCGTTCAAGCTCAAACTGCATCATTCGAATGACGGTTTCCGCTTCTTCAAGTTGCTTCGCCGTTACTTCCAAAGGCTTTTCGTAACCGAACTGCCTAAGCTGGCTTTGATGCTGCTGAAGCCGCAACTGACAAGTCTGAATGCTGAGGTGAAGCTGATTCAGAAGCATTTCCGCTTGCTCGTGCTCCGCGTCCAGCAAGCGAAGCTCCGTGTCAATAGCGTCTATTTGCGTAGTGAACTTTCTGGATTCTTCCCTCGCAGAAAAAACTGCCTTAGAAAGTTCAACGCGGCTCTTCTCCAACTCTGACAGCTCCTGCTTGAGAGATTCACGCTCCTGAAGCGCCTCAGCCACTTCCTTCTCAACTTTCCTCTGCTGCTGTTCAACCTTCGAGAGTTGAATTTTGGCGTTTTGATACCCAACCCGCAAGACATTGTCAAATTGGGATTGAAGTG
>CAYGYB010000022.1:7572-10627 GCA_964354015.1 uncultured Candidatus Bathyarchaeia archaeon | reverse complement strand
ATAATGTACCAAACAAGCAAGAGCAAAGGGCAAGAACTAGTTGCTCAACGAATGGTACGCGAGTTCATCAAGCTTGGACATAAAGCATACCTCATCACCAGCGTATACCACGATGGAGAAAAAGTGGTTTCACCAGAAAACTTGACAAAAATTGGCGGGTACATCTATGCAGAAGACAACGAACTGCGCATACCCATAATCCGAGTTGAAAGTTACATCACAAGGTGGCCTCCACGCCGGATAGTCTTCAGAGACTTCATTTCGACACTTGAGAAAATTGTTGATGAATTCCAACTTGACGTCCTCATAACGCACAGTACCCTGTGGAACGGACCTGAAGAAGTTGCCAAATTCATAGAATGGCGACGTTACATGAAGGATATCGGCGGATACCAAGACCCTTTAGTGTTCTGCCAGATGTCGCATTTTCAAGAGCCTACTCCAAAACGATACTCTTTGACCGAGCGGTCCTTCAGAACTGCATGGAATAGGATAACCCTGCCGCAGATATTCTCAACAGCCAACCTTATCCTTGTCGTAACGCCCTTTGAGAAAGACGCTAAAGTCAAGATGGGCGCCGACCCTGAAAAATGCTTCCTGTTTCCAGGCGGCGTTGACGACGAAATGTTCCTGCGCTACGCGAACGCTGATGTCAAGAGCTTCGTTAAGAGACTCAACATTAGAGAAGATACGAGAATAGTAGCTTACCTAGGAAGCCTTGAGGAACGGAAAAATCCTCTGGCCGTGTTGAAAGTAGCTGAAAAACTTCAAAAAAGGAAAGATATTCATTTCGTAATAGCCGGAAGAGGCGAGTCCCCCTACGCTGAAAAAGTAATTCAGTTAGCCAAGGGCATGCCAAACGTGACGTTTTTAGGCGAAATAAAAGAGGAGGAGAAAGTGCTTCTCATCAAGACTTCTTACCTGAACATAATCCTCAGCCAGTTGGAGGCACTTGGATTGGCACAGATGGAGTTCATGTACTTAGGCGTGCCCGTGATCACTTCTGCAGTCGGAGGGCAAAAATGGCTTATCCGCAACGGAGTAGAGGGCGTCTATGTGCGAAACGCTGAGGACATAGAGGGTGCGGCAGCAGCAATTACTAAGCTTGTGGACAGCCAGACTCTTTGGAAGGAGCTTTCAGAAAACGCCGAGAAAAAAGTGATGCATCTAACAATATCAAATCTTACAATGGAGTTTAACAAAGCCTTAACAGCGGAGTTACTCAAAGAAAGAGGATTAACCGAGATACCGAATGAAGCCCGTTCCACACTCACAGCGCCCGAGAATGTTCTAAAGAGTTGGTCTTCCGGCAGTTGGGGAGTGGTTGCCACCGGGCAAAGGCTCTTCATAAAGAGAGGCATAATTTCCCGAAAAGTAACAGAAATCCCCTACGCCAACATCTCCTCCATAGAATACCTTAGAAGATACTCGTGGAAAACGCTTATGATAGGCGCAGGGTTATCAGCAATTCTATTCGCGCTACCTTTTCTAGGCCCGATTTTTTCAAGGGCACTAATTACGAGATTGGAAGGGATAGCGCAGTTCATTTTCCCGCAGGAGTTTCTGCAATCCCCAATTCTCGGCGCATTCGTAGACTTCTTGCCCTTACTTCCGTTTCTTGTGGCTGTTGTTATTTTTGCGTTTCAGGCAAGAACAGGGTTTATGCTTCGAGGATTAGGCATAGATGCCTTGTACTTGCCCCGCAAATTTAGAGAAACCATAGCTTTCATAAGAAACATGCAAGATCGCCGTCTGAAGCCAAAAGAAGAGGCATCAGCCAGCCGCAGAACGAGGAAGCAGATGGTTGACAGCACAAATCCCTATAATCAGAGAAGAAACGCAGAGATTACACGACAAGAATGTTTTCCGATACCGTTAGGTCAAAACGTTGAAGGAAAGGGGTTGAAAAAGAAAACAGTCTTGGCATCCGTTCCAATGTTAGACTATTCAAAGTTTTCGAAGACTTGTGCATCTCTCTAGTTAGGTGCTGGTCGACCCCTCTGAAAAGTGGGGTGGTTTTGCATGTGGGGCATTGGATGCAATCGCTCAACAGCAAAGTCAGGAAGCCTTTTGCTCGAAGAGAAGTGGTAAGCCAACCAGCGGAATAGTCATTATCCACAGATCCATGGTGTGCCCGAGGAACCACGCGTACCAATCGCTCCAAATATAATTGCCTCCAAAGAAAATCCAGGTTAAATAGTTCCAAAGATAGTACATGCCTAAACCAAGGATTATGACACCTACTGGTTTAAGGTTCAATTCTTGCAAAGTTTCTGTTCCAGAATATTTCTTTGTGACATACCCAGAGTATATTGATAGCGCAAGCAAGCCAATTAGGGTTGAAAGGAAGCTAAGCATGTTTTGCGGGTAAGAAGTCAAGTATTCTGTACCCTTCGTTGGTATCGTAGACATCCAAATGCCTGTGTTGAGCAGCCAAAACACGATAACGAAAACTGTGCCTGAAATCAAACCCCATTTTATAGCCCCCTTCACAGGCTTGTTTGGGCTCAACTTATAAGCCAAAATAAACAAGGCAATGGGAATAGCTATAGACTCTAACAAGCAAGGTAAAACGCTTGCCACAAATAAATCCAGAAGCGCCATTATAGGGAGGTAACTAGAAAACATCAACACGCCTTGAACACCATATACTGCTGACGGAAGAAGCCCCAACCAATAAATCGCTTCAAAAACCAAAACTAACCTTAAAATAAGGTACGTTCTAGGTTTAGAAAGACCCTTCTTAGCAAAATAAAAAATTATGGCTGCAAGGGCTATGATGCTGGCTGCAAACCTGAAAACAAGACCGATGGTTGCAAAAATATCTTCCACCAAAAGGACGAACCCAAAGTAGCCTCCTACTGGTTCCCATTCGCCTATCCATGAAAGTGTGAACATTGAATGAAAATTGAAGAGAAAATATGATAAAGTAACTATGAGCAGACCGATTTTTAGTGGGGAATAGAACTTTTGTTCAGTCATAACATTACCAGCAAGTATAAGAAAAGTAGTTTGTTCTTCTCGCATATATTATTGCGGATAGCGCCGCATCAAC
>CAYGYB010000022.1:0-7472 GCA_964354015.1 uncultured Candidatus Bathyarchaeia archaeon | reverse complement strand
ATTCCCATGCCTACGATGGTCCACGTGTAGTCAGGTGCCGGTTCTGGTTCTGTTGTGGGTGCTACTGTTGGCGCTGGACCCACTGTGACGTAGGTTTGTGCGAATGAGCTGCCATATGAGGCGTCGCCCATGAACGTGGCTGTCACGGTGTACTGTCCTGGGACTTCCGGCTCCCATGTGTAGCCGAAAGTGCCGCTGTAGCCGTCAGTAGTAACGTCGTCAATATGTACGTAGTTGCCATTGGGATCAACCGTATCCAACGAAACTGTAACCCCAGTTACGTTTGCGGGAAGGTCTCTCTGCAGGTGCACGTGCTCCATCCACGCAGCCACAGAATCCGTGGATACGCATGGAGTGTTTGGCTGAGCAGGAGACAGGTCCAGCACAGTGCCCTCAACCAAGACTTGAGCGCCTAAAGCAGTTGTTTTCGGTGCTGCTGTGACTGTTGTTGCGCTTTTGCCTTTGCCGAACCAGTACATATAGCCGTCAGAGCTGAAAAGTTGTACGTAGCCATCGTGTATTGGACCTATGTCTGAGGTGTGTTTAGATGCAGCCCCAGGTATTGCTACTTGCCATATGCGTTCGCCTGTGGTTGCATTGATGCAGTGGAACTTCCATCCCCTGGTGATGGGTACAGTGGCTGAGTGTTCTGTGTTGTATGCGTACATTTTTCCGTCAGCAATGTTGGCACCGATGTTCCAAGAATACATGGTTTCGCCTGCCTCATTGATGTATGGAGTTTCGTATGGGTAGTCGGCTGGTGCTTCGTATTTCCAGACGATTTTGCCGTTAGTCCAGTTGAATGCGTAGATGCCAGAGTAGGCTTGTCGGTATAGTAGGCCATAAGCTGACTGTACAGAGTAGCCTCCAAATCCTGCTGCGTCCCAAGGATAATCCATAGCCTCGCTCCACCAAGCTATTTTCCCGGTGTACAGGTCCAATGCAAAGAAACCTTGATTCAACGTCAATATGGCAACTTTTCCGTGGTCAGCGACTTCGGTGTTGCCGCTGTATTCCGCGCCATCGATTGTTTTTGTCCATATCACGCTGCCTGTTTGTAAGTTGATGCCTGTCACATTTATTGCATAATATGTTCCTGCACGTTGCCAATTCTGCACATAAGCGGCTATACCCACATTATAATCTATGGTATTTGGTACGCTGCCAATCGGCCAGGATATGTTGCTCACTATTCTGCTAGCTAAGCTGCTGGCTGTTCCCAGTGTGGTCCAGTTGATCAAGCGGTATCTGCCGGCGGCACCAGTCGCGTTGGCGCCACGATCCTGCACGCTCAAAGCGTATCCGTTCATATAGTAGGTTCCTGTCGTTAGCGGAGAAATCGAAACGTTCGTTCTTAAAAGCCCAGTAGATGCACGGTACTTTACCAAATTGCCACCGCCAATATACACAAAGTTCACTTCTGTCACGTGCGTGGGAAAACCGCCGCCGCTGGGGATCGCACCTATATTATATTCAATGTATCTGGGTACTTGGCTAGTCATCTGGGTATTTTCCCAAATCACTTCTCCTGTGCGTACGTCGTAGCGCTGCCAAACGTTAATTGGCGACCCATCAACCACTTTTGCAATCAGTTGATAAGCACTTCCATCATAGGCTATGAATGCATAGCCGGAAGTACTGGGGTCGCCCCCAATGCCCATACCTCCGAAGATGCCGGCGTTTATGTCTTCAACTCCCCAGTCTCCGCCTAAGATGCCTGCTTGTGTAAGCTCTCGTTTCCATACTATGTGAGCACTTTCCGGTCCCTGAGTCCATGGAACGAATTGGCCAGTTAAAGCTTTACCTGGCTGGTACGGATTTGTGTCAGGATAGTACTGGTTCCACACGTCTAGTGGAATACAATATGCTGCTCCTGCTGGCCCATTCCACGGCCAGTTGCCTGTAATCGGCCACCACTCTCTACGCTCGTAGGGTACTGGTCGCGTCCAGTAGTCACTTGGAAGCTCTGAAGCGGGCCACGATTCCACAATGTCTGATTGCACGGTGACTGTTCTTACCGGAGTCGTGAAGGGCTTAAAGTAGACAGACTCTGTAAAGAGTGTGCCACCTGAATCTACGATTACGCCATCAAGATAACGTCCTGCAGGGAAATAAGTTCCAATGAAGTCAAATTTCAGCTTCCATTCTCCAAGCTGATCAGGTATGAACTCAAACCAAATCGTCCCGTCATCAGGGTAGGATTCAAGCACCTTAACTTCTGTGGTATTATCTGGCTTTGTTATTGTAACTGTGTAAGCCTGATGTAGTCGGTCTGTTCCAGGTGCGGGCTGAGTTTCCAAGTTGACAAGGACTGGCTGACCAATGCCTACAGTGGTAGGTCTGGCACTAATGAGGGCCCAAGTTTGAATTTGGATATCAGGAACTATGCCTGCTGCTAGTGGTCCGGGTGTCCCACCTGCTGGGCCTACACCGCGAAATTGAGCTTTCGTCACTGGAGCATTCGTTAGCATGGTTATGGTTGTTGTCATCAAAAGAACTAAGGCGATTGCAGTCAACAATTTTGTCTTTCTGTTTACATTTAGCAATTTTCTTCTTTCCTTTATTTTTTTCGCCATTTATGGTTATGGTTCAATTTCTATTTAAGTTTTGCCGACAGTAAGGTTTTTAGCCCAACCTCATGATGCCTCTCTGATTGCCAGATACGGTTGCAACAAACAATTTTTGACCAAACCCCCTTTTAAGCTCGGGAATGTTCGCTTTTGACAATGCCTCCGGTCAAGCTTCTCATAGAGTGTCAAGTGACTTCAACTCGCGGATACAACCTGTAGACACGATTGAAGACTATCGGATTATTCCTGAACAGGGTTACGCTAATCGTCCACGACCAGCAACTCTATAGCCCTCATCTGGCTGTTCTACTTCGATTTCTTGTATAGCCCGTCTCCCTTCTCTGCAATAAGCCCACAGCCCCGCCGAGATAGGTAGCCGGAGTCCACAGCACCACTTAATCACTAATCATCCTTCAAAAAGCAGACTTTAAACCAACCTTAGCCATTCTGGAGACAAGTCAGCGCTACAGGCATCTAGCTGGTCCATTGATTATTTGTTTAGGAGAATAACCAATGTTACGTAAATGTTTTTCCTCTCCTGATTATGATTGCCACTAGTAGTGTTGCCATCATGAATAGAGGTAGAATAATGGAGGATGGAAACTCTGGGGTTATGCTTGACGGACTTGACTGAGGCTCTGGAGTTATGCTTAACGGACTTGACTGAGGCTCTGGAGTTATGCTTAACGGAGACTCCGGACGTACAACATTCTCTAAAATGCGCGCATGCTCTAAGACGGTGAAACTCACCAGTTGATCCGTTGGGTCTTCCACTATGTTAGCGGTATAGACTTCAACTTTGAACACTACATTGCTTATAACACCCCAGCTAACGCCTATTTCTCGCGTGACATAATCATATACAACCGCAAAAGCATCAGAGATCAATACCTCAGTATACCCTCCTTCAGACCTTGTCCGGTTGATTTCCTTACTACAATACGCTTCAGCACCGCTCATATTTGAGAATCGATAAACATAGAACTCTACAGACATATCGCTATGCGCATAAAACCTCTTGTAGTAGCCCACTCCTCTACCCTCTACAAATCCAGGCTCACTCAGGTTTTCACTCCAAGAACTACCGAAGTACCAAAATGGCTCCTGGAGAACTGGGTAAGCAATAGGGTCGTCACTTTTTGAAGGAAGCAGACCATCTAGGCTTGTAATCAATTCTCCTGCCTTTACCAAAGGCGAAAGTAAACCTATTAGTACCAACAGCACCACTACTCCAGAGACTGCTCTGATAAATATTTCCCTCATTTTTCAGCTTCCCTTTATTCTATATTAATCAACGATGAATCCTAAGCCGGGTCTTCTTTGCCAGTACGCGTGCACATTTCTTTTTAGAGTACTTGATTATTTATACCTTAGCATTTGATGTTTGGCGGAAACAACTATACTCTCAAAGCAATAATTGAGAGACAAATGCAAGGGCGGTAGCCCTAAAATTCTCAGTGTTCACGCGCGCAACATAGTAGCCTTGAAGTCATTTGTGCACGCGTTTGCATAAATTTGCTCAGCTGTCTAACTACCCATTATTTGGAGCAAATCTGCATATTTACTGTTTAGTCAGCGCGTGTTTTTCTCCATTTTGGAACACGTACACGTTACCCATGAACGATAACGTGTCGTTGTCATAAACAAGCGCTGAGCGTTCAGGTATTGCGTATATTATTTCTTCTTTAGATAGACTTTTCAACTCTGCATCTTCTGAAGGGCTGTAATGCACTTTGACGGTGAATTCTACCAGTCTAAGCCCCATGATTGTTTTGTGCGTTTGCTTGTTTTTGCTGGTAAGTATGCCTTGTCTGCAAAGTGCTAAGGCGCCTGCACTTCTGCCAACGATAACGCGATTGTACCTGTGCAGTAAGCGGTCAACGTTCTTGCTTTTTAAGCGTTCAAGCAAAGCGCTTGTTAGTCCGCCTGTTAAATATATCAAATCGGAGTTTTGGGCTTTAATGGCGATTTCTTGTGGGGTGTCTGAGTATTCTGCGAAGTCAACGGTGCTTGCGCCGAGGCTTCTGAAGTAGTCAAACAGCCGTTTTCTGCGTTTGTATGTTTTGTCAAATGATGCTCGTGCCCAAGAGAACACGAGGACGGTTGGCGTTCCGCCTGCGTCTTGGAATGCGTTTGCGTTGATGTCTCGCGCGTTCCTTTTGACTATGCTTTCTCCGCCTAGAAAATACAGTTTTGCCATACACCTGATAATGGAATTCGACTGCTTTAAGGCATACGCATGCTGAGACAGCAAATAATGCTTATTAATTCTGTAGGGTGCAGTAGTTGATGATGAGAAATGTCCTTGGAAGGGTTCGTGGAGTATAAACGTAGAGAATTCTGCAACGACGTGAAATGCCCAGTGCAAATGGAGCTAAATGCTTTGAAAGATAAGCCAGATGAGTATGAGCGGGTTAGGCACGTGTGCAGCACCGCTTGCAAGTACACTACTTGGCAGTTTCATCACTGGCTTATGGAAAAAGGGTATATCATATTAGTTAACTCAAAATTAGAAAGTGGTGAACAAACCGTTTTAGTTAGCATTGATAAGAAAATGCTTGGGTGGATAGACGAGCAGGTTCAAATGGGAAAATATCGCGATAGAAGCCAACTAATCGAGAGGGCTCTGTCTGAATACAAGAGAGCTTGCTTAAAATCTAAAGAGCAAAAGTAACCTTTCGCTTTCTGCCTTTTTTACCCAAACTTATTCTGAATATGAATCATCTCTTCATAACGCTTTTGTTTCTTGCTTGCGGTGATAATTTAGAGACAAAATGCGCGAGCAAAAAAAGAACCAGCTATACACTACCGAGACATGTGGAGAGAAAATTGTGATTGTTGCAGCGGAAAGAGACATAGTGTCTGAGACTATCGAGGAAGCTTTAGTACCGCGCACTAGGTCTAAAATCGCGTTGGTAAAGTCAACATAGAAAGGATAGCCATTCGAAATAGCATGGTCGCTTTTTGAAGATTAAGTACGCTAACCTGTGCAAAGTGAAATCTTAGATTTGGGCACAGCCATAAAACAAAAATTTAATTAAACTTGAGGATGATTATTTAATCCTGAGACGAAAGGGTTCCGAGGAGACGTAGGAATATGGATTGGGGAATGAAAAACCGTTTAGCTAGATTGATACAGGCTGATGGTAAGGCGCTTTTTTTGCCTGTGGACCATGGGTATTTTCAGGGACCAACGCACATGCTTGAGAAACCCGGAGAAACCATTAAGCCGCTGATTCCATACGCGGACGCGGTAATGCTAACGCGTGGTGTGCTTAGGAACTGTGTTGACCCGGCGATTCCGAAGCCGATAATACTGCGGGTGTCCGGTGCAGTGACTGTGGTGGGTGAGGACTTGGCTAACGAAAACTTGGTTACGTCTATCCAAGAAATTCTCAGGTTGAACGCGATGGCTGTGTCCATGTCCGTGTTCGTGGGAAGCAAATATGAGCGTCAGAGCTTGAGTAACTTGGCGAAGCTTGTGGATGAATGTGAAGATTATGGTGTGCCTGTTATGGCTGTCACAGCGGTTGGCAAAGAATTGGAAAAGCGCGAAGCACGGTATCTTGCGTTGTGTTGCCGTGTAGCCGCTGAAATAGGCGCTAGAGTAGTGAAAACGTACTATTGTGCAAAGTTCGATAAAATTGTGGAAGGTTGTCCAGTGCCCGTGGTGATTGCTGGTGGACCCAAAGTGGACACGCAGCGTGAAGTGTTCGATTTCGTTTATGACGGCATGCAAAAGGGCGCTATAGGCGTGAACCTTGGCAGGAACATTTGGCAGACTGAGCATCCAGTAGCTGCAATACGTGCGCTAAGAGCGATAATCCACGAGAATTACACGGCTAAAGAAGCTGAAGACTTGTTTGAACAGATAAAAGCTGGAAAGGCTTAGGCGCCTTTAAGCTTTCTTTTCTGGTGAACATATGCTTGCAGCCATGTACTACAATAATAGAGATGTGAGAATCCAAGAGATGCCTATGCCAGAAATTGCGGTGGATGAGTTGCTGGTTAAGGTTATGGCGTGCGGCATATGCGGCAGCGACGTAATAGAATGGTATAGGGTTCCGAAGGCACCGAGAGTTTTGGGGCATGAAGCAACGGGCGTAATAGAGAAAGTTGGTGAAAAGGTTAAGCGGTACCGTGCTGGCGACAGAGTTTTTGTTTCGCATCATGTGCCCTGCAACGAGTGCCGCTACTGCCTGAGTGGGCATCATACGGCTTGCGAGACTTTGCACACGACGAACTATTATCCAGGGGGTTTTGCGCAGTATATTCGTGTGCCGCGGATTAATGTTGAGCGTGGCGTGTACAAGTTGCCTCTGGATATGTCTTTTGAGGAGGGCACGTTTATTGAGCCTCTTGCTTGTGCTGTTCGAGGGCAGAGGCTTGCTGGGATTCAGAAAGAAGATACGTTGCTGATTATTGGCAGCGGCATTTCAGGACTGCTTCATGCGCAACTGGCGAAAGTTAATGGTGTCAGAAAAATTGTTGCTGCGGACATCAATCCTTACCGTTTAGGGATGGCTGAAAAACTCGGAGTACACCACACGGTAAACGCGAAAGAGCGTCTTTCACAAAAGTTGAAGGAGATAAACAACGGGCGATTAGCGGATAAGGTGATTGTGTGTACTGGGGCTACGCAGGCGGCTTTAACGGCGTTGGAATGCGTGGACAAAGGCGGGTTAATCTTGTTTTTTGCTGTGCCAGAGCCCACGGTGAAAGTTCCAGTGCCTATGACGGAGTTTTGGAGAAACGAAATCACGATTAAGACTTCTTATGGTGCAGCGCCAAACGATTTGGAGGAGTCTTTGGCGATTTTGGCGAGAAAGAAAGTGAATGTTAAGGACATGATAACGCATAGGCTGAGTTTGCGGCAGGCTGCGGAAGGTTTCAGGCTAATGG
>CAYGYB010000021.1:3658-11026 GCA_964354015.1 uncultured Candidatus Bathyarchaeia archaeon | reverse complement strand
ACAAAATAGACATTTCGCGCATAAAGACGGGTGACCGTGTTCGAATAGAGAACGATACCGTCACGTTAGTGCAAAACTATTCAGCAAGGAATTGTTAAACAAGTAAAAGTGTGTGATAAATGAGCGAGGCAAAATCTACAATCCTGAAAACATTAATCCAGAACATAACTCATCGGCAGAAAGTTTATATGAACCACCAGCAACCGAAGACCAACAGAATCAGAAACCGAAATTGTTATAAAAGTTAATGTTTTTAACAACTAAATGAGCCCCTATGTCAGAAAAGCCACGAATGTTTGTTGCCATGAGTTACGAAGACGCTGACAAAAAAATTAACGAGACAATTATCAGCGTGGTTCTTAAAAGAGATTTTTCGATAGAACCAGCTAACCTCTTAAGTGCTATGCCGCCTCACGAAAAAGTACCTTCACTAATACGAGAAGCCGACATATTCGCAGCTATAGTTACCAAAAGGTTCAAAATTGAAGGAACAGACAAGTCTAAACCCTCTGACTGGATCCAGCAAGAGATCGGAATGGCGCAAGCGTACACCAAGCCATGCTTGATTTTCAAAGAATGTGGAGTAGAATTAGAGGGTATTACGAAGTCTATAGCGACTCTCGGAGAATTTGACAGAGAAAGCATCGATGACTGTCTTGGAAAGTTTATAGAAAGCGCTGCCGCAGAAGCGAAGAAACTGAAGGAAGATAGAATTACAAAAATTGAAGGCTGGTTTGATACAAGAAAAGCAATAGAAGATGTGTTTGATTATGCTCGGAAATATGTGCGTGGTGTTGTTGAGGATTTTTCTTCCATAGACAAGTTTAAAGATTCTCTTGACCGAATGGACAAAAACGTCGATTTTGTTCTAATTAGCTCTCCCTACGGGGACGATGTCAGCAAGCTGGAAAGCGAAGTAATGCGAATCCATTGCAAGAAAAAAGAGGTTCGATTTATTAATCCGTCCAGTATCGGCAAGGTTCGGATGTTGTTCAATGAAAAGTTCGGGTTGTTTGTGATTCACGGCCGGGGAGAAGAGTACTTCGGTATTAGGATTGCGCCAGTCGATGATTTGGAAAGCCATTTTGAAAAACTGATAGGTGAGAGCCTCCCAGACAAAGAATCAGCGAGAATGGAAGGCAAATTCTGTGAGATAAGTCGAAATGATTTGGCCAGTTCAGTAGTGTGGGCAATAAAAAAGATCAGTGAATTTGAGAAGAGAGACAGATTTATATACATTTTAAGTAGTCAATTTACCCTTTTTGTCACGAACGAAGAGTTGCAAAAGGCGATAGTTGAAGCCGCCCGTACGGGAGGCTGCAAAATCAAGTTTGTCTTAAGTAAGAAGATTCTCGAACGTGGAAATCATACTCGTTCTATCTCAGAAATACTGAAGGAAAAATTGGGCCAGTTTAAGAATGCGTCCTTTAATGTTTTAAAAGAAAATTACCCCCTTGGTAGGCGCCGGATGATAATCACCAACAAGATAGCTCTCGACATCTTGGATTTTGGGGAAGATCGTTATTACTATTCTACAATTCAAGATTCGAATCACATAGACATGCTGAAGAAGGATTTCGAGAAGTTGCCATTTAAAGAGCTACACAACACGATCCTGTAGTGAACTAGCGATTTATTCTAGGAACAAAATCGCCTTTTTTCTGATCTTTTTCTTAAGGCGCTCAAAGAAATTTGCTCTTAGCGTATGCGACCTACTATGACTGAACCTAAAGTACACGCCAAAGTAGGCCTTGAGTTAGCTAAGTATCGAGGGTTCAAATTGTTCAGAAAACAAAGATGAAATGAGAAACTAGCAAACCAATACAAAAAATATTTTTATTTCAACCAATAACTACCTTCTTCAAGGTATCCCTATGGGAAAAGGCACGGGCAAGCGTGTTGAATGTTCAAGAATAGTGAAACAGATGGAGGTGCGTGGGGTTACCGAGAGGTTACTGGGAGGTCTATTGGGGAGTTTGACTTCTATACTTATAAAGCGGTCGCGCCCCCTATATGTTTAGGGCCTTTACGACTGCCTCGGCGCGAGGAGTGTTATTATTCAAGCCAGAAAAAAATGGCTTCTACGATGGGTAGGTAGAAGATAAATAATGACTCTAAGAAAAGGTGACGGTGTCAGAGTTGAGTGAAGTAAAACCCATATTCTTGAAAATCGGCGGTTCGGTGATTACAGACAAGAATGGGGAACTTGCCGCGCGAACTAATGTTATAAACCGTTTGGTAGAAGAAATACAGAAAGCAAGCTTAGAGAATCTGGTGATAGTGCACGGAGGCGGAAGCTTCGGGCATTACACAGCTCAACAACACGGCATAAAAGAGGGCTTAAAAGAGGACTCGCAGAAGATGGGATTTGCAGAAACCCACCATGTGATGACGGTGCTCAACGGTTTGGTTATGGACGCGTTGGTATGGCATAATGTTCCAGCCGTAAGCATAACACCATCATCTTGCATCATAACCGAAAATGGAAGAATCAAACATTTTGATGGAACAATTCTCAAAGCCATGCTAAGAATGGATTTCACCCCAGTGCTCTACGGAGACGCGATCTTGGACGAGAAATTAGGATTCACGATACTCTCTGGCGACCAAATCGTTTCGTACTTGGCCAGAAAACTAGACGCAAGCAGGATTATCATAGGTGTTGATACGGACGGGTTGTACGACGCAGATCCTAAAGTTGCGAAGAACGCAAAGTTATATGCGCATCTTACGCTGGAAGAACTGAAAAAGATCCGTGGCAAACTGGGCACGTCTACGGCGGCGGACGTTACAGGCGGCATGCTCGGCAAAATAACCGAGCTTCTTCCAGCCGTAGAACAGGGCATTCCCGTGACAATTGTAAACGCTGCAAAGCCAAATCACGTTTACAAAGCGCTTCTATGTGAGAAAGTTGAAGGCACCGTAATAGAGAAGGGGTAGAATTGGCTGAAGAAACAAAGAAGCGCAAAGCAGACCATATCAGGATATGCTTAACCCAGAAAGCCCAATCCAGAAAAGCCACAACTGGGTTCGAAGACATCCACCTTGTTCACAGGGCTTTACCAGAAATCGATAAACAAAAAATCAGCCTATCCACCAATGTTTTTGGCCACGAGTTCTCTGCACCATTAATTGTAGGCGCCATGACCGGCGGGACACCAGAAGCGGCACGAATCAACGCCACTATTGCAGAAGCCGTGGAAAACTTGCAATTGGGAATGGGAATCGGAAGCCAAAGAGCCGCCATAGAAGACAAGAAACTCGAAAAAACCTATGCTATAGCGAGAAAAAAAGCGCCCACAGCATTCCTAATAGCCAACGTAGGCGGAGTACAACTTGTTCATGGTTGCGGTTTGAAAGAAGTAAAAAAGGCGGTAGAGATGATTGACGCGGACGCCGTGGCGATACACCTGAACTCGATGCAAGAAGCGATTCAACCTGAAGGACAGCCAAGCTTCAAAGGAGTTCTCGAAGGAATACGCGAAATCGCGAGAGAACTGGACAAGCCAGTAATAGTGAAGGAAACGGGTTGTGGCATAGCCGCGGAAGAGGCAAAAAAACTAGAAGAGTCCGGTGTAAAAGGTATAGACATAGGCGGTCTAGGCGGAACAAGCTTCGCAGCGGTTGAATATTGCCGTGCAAACGGACAAGAAAATAATGTTCAGCGTTTTTTGGGCGACGCTTTCTGGGATTGGGGTATCCCAACAGCCATAAGCCTTGTAGAAATTACTCAAACGGTCAAAATTCCAGTTATCGCTTCCGGCGGAGTGCGAGATGGCATAGATATAGCTAAAGCCTTGGCGCTTAACGCTTGTTTGGCAAGTCTTGCTCAGCCAGTACTTCAAGTAGCGGCTAAAGGCGTGAAGGAGACGGAGAACATGCTTTCGCTTTTGATAGAAGAGTTGAGAAATACTATGTTCCTTGTTGGAGCAGAAGAACTGAATCAGTTGACAAAAACACCCATAATAATAACGGGCAAAACAGCAGAGTGGCTGAGAACGAGAGGCTTCAACGTCGAAAGCTATGCTAGAAGAGGAGCGTGTTGAATTCTTGGATGTCGAAAAGTTTCTTGAAGAAAAAGCGCCCCTCATAGATAAAGCGATTGAAAAGTATATTCCGAGGAAATTCTCTGAGAAATCTATTCTCTTCGAGATTAACCCCCCTAAATTCAGTTATAACGTGGAAACTTTGAACAAGATGATTGCTGAGCCAATCTGGGAAATCTTGGACAGAGGCGGAAAACGATGGCGCCCAGCCCTCTTTCTACTCATTTGCGAAGCGCTAGGCAAAAACTCGGAAGACTTCTTGGACTTTGCCATAATTCCAGAAGTAATCCACAACGGCACTTTAATGATTGATGATGTAGAAGACTCTTCAGAATGTAGAAGAGGAAAACCGTGTACCTACAAGATCTTTGGGGTGGACGTAGCCATAAACGCGGGAAACACAATGTACTACCTGCCACTTTTGCCGCTAATGGAAAAAAGAGACGCGATTCAGCCTGAGAAACTCCGCGACCTCTACGAGGTTTACGTGCAGGAAATGATTAACCTCAGCATGGGGCAGGCGATGGATATTGTGTGGCACAGGGGCATAGCTAATGCGGATAACCTCAGCGAAGAGGATTACTTGCAGATGTGCGCGTATAAAACGGGCACTTTGGCGCGGATGGCAGCCAAACTCGCAGCGGTGCTGGCTGGAGCAAACAAGGAGTTGGTGGAAAAACTTGGTCGTTACGCCGAGAGCATAGGCGTTGCCTTCCAAATGCAAGACGACGTGCTGGATTTAACGGGAAAAGAGTTTGCGCAAAAGAAAGGCGGCTTCGGACAGGACATTACCGAAGGAAAAAGAACGTTAATGGTTATTTACACGTTGAAAAAGGCAAGCGTCGCTGATAGAAAAAGGCTTGTTCAGATTCTTAACATGCACACTTCGGAGCAAGCGTTGCGGGATGAGGCAATTTCGATAATGCAAAAATACAAAGCCATCGAACACGTGAAACGCACAGCCACGCGAATCGTGGAAGAAAGTTGGAAGGAGGCAGAGAAGCTTCTGCAAGCGTCGGAGGCTAAGGAAAAATTAAAAGCCTTCGCGGAATTCTTGATTAAAAGAAACATCTAACCAGCTCACAGAGTGTAACACCTTTGGCACTAGAAAACAGTGAACTTAGAGAGCTTATTCGCAAAGCTGCCTTACTGAACGCGATTCAGCACGAAGGCAAAGCTCAAGCAGGCCCGATTGTTGGAAAAATTGTCGGCGAAAAGCAAGAGCTGAAAACGAAAGTGAAAGAACTCTCAGCGTTAATCAACACGGTGGTTGCTGAAGTTAACAGCCTCTCCATAGAGAAGCAGAAACGCATAGTTGAGGAAAAGTGGCCCGAAGCCCTCAAAAAAGAAAAAGTGGAAGAACAAAAGCGCCTGCCAGCTTTGCCAAACGCGGGCAAGTACGCGCAGGTTGTCACGCGTTTCTCGCCGAACCCAGACTGCGTTTTGCACTTGGGCTCAGCAAGAGCCATAATACTAAGCCACGAGTACGCACGCATCTACAAAGGAAAATTCATCTTGCGCTTCGAAGACACAGACCCGAAAGCGAAAAAGCCTGCCTTAGAATTCTACGACCGCATAAGAGACGACTTGAACTGGCTAGGCTGCAAAATCGATGAGGAATATATCCAAAGCGACAGAATCCCCATCTACTACCAGTACACTGAACAACTCTTGCGAGAAGACAATGCTTACGTCTGCACGTGCCAGCCTGAACAGTTCAGAAAACAAGCTTTAGCCAGCAAACCGTGTGATTGCCGCAGCTTGCCCGTAGCAGAACAGTTGGAGAGATGGCGGCGCATGCTCGAAGGCGGCTACGCGGAAGGCGAAGCCGTAGTCCGCGTTAAAACAGACTTGGATCACCCGAACCCTGCGGTGCGTGACTGGCCTGCGCTTAGAATTATTGACACAGACAAGTATCCGCATCCGCGAGTGGGAAACAAATACCGTGTCTGGCCTTTGTACAATTTGGCTGCGGGTTTAGATGATCACCTTTTGGGTATAACGCATATAATCCGCGGCAAAGAGCACTTGACGAATAAGGTTAGGCAGGAGTATATGTACAAGCATTTAGGCTGGGTGTACCCTGAGGCTATCCACTACGGCAGATTAAAAATCACGGGTGCTTTCCTGAGCAAGTCGAAAATTGTTCAGGGCATAAGAGACGGTAGCTACAAGGGTTGGGATGACCCTCGCTTGGCAACTTTTGCTGCACTGCGGAAGCGCGGCATAACGCCTGAAGCTATTAAGAAAATGATAGTTGACGTTGGACCTAAAACGGCAGATGTCACTTTAAGCTGGGAGAACTTGTACGCTTACAACCGCAAGATTCTGGATTCCCAGAGCAACAGGTACTTCTTCGTGGCTGAACCGATTGAACTAAAAGTAAAAGGCATCCCCAAAGTTTTCACGGCGAAGCTTCCACTGCATCCTGAGAAACCTGAAAGAGGCTTCAGAGAATACACGGTAACGCCTGTGGGCGAAGAAAAAGCGGTTATTTTCTGGATTGCAAAAAAAGACGCTGGAAACGCTGAAACAGGAAAAATCATCAGACTCATGGAACTCTTCAACATCACGATAGAGCAAGCGAAATTGTACTCGGTGGAAGCCGTGTTTGCAAGTGCCGCTTATGAGGAAGCGAGGAAAGCGAAAGCTCGACTAATTCACTGGATCCCCGTGGACGGCGATGTGCCCTGCCAAGTGGTTATGCCTGACGCAACGGTGAACGAGGGCATCGCGGAAAGCGCCTGCGAAAGGTTAAAGCCGAACACCGTGATACAGTTTGAACGCTTCGGCTTCGTGCACATCACCGAAGTTGCTCCGAAGTTAACAGCCTATTACGCTCACAAGTAGCAAGGTGAAAAAAGCAAAATGCGTAAACAAGATAAAGCCATAATTTGGCCAGCATACTTTGATCAGGCTAAAACTAGAAAGGATGGACGGCGGGTTCCAAAGAGTTTAGCAGTGCAGTTTCCGAGGATTGCGGAAATTACAGAAGCCGCAGAAAAGCTCGGTTTGAAACATGAAGTCGCCGCGGAAGCTGGCTATCCTAAAACTCCTTGGGCTAAAACTGGAATGCTACTGGTTGAAAAGCAAGGGTCAAAAGAGCAAGTGATAAAGAAGATTGCGAAACAACTGCTGAAAGTGCGAAGCGAACCCGTTAAGCAGAAGTAGCCTTTTGTTGACTGCGGCATTCAGCTAAGCAGGCTACCCGTACCTTTAGGTAGATTCCTCATCAGCGACTGTTTTTCCTTTCCACTTGCAGTGTTAATGCGCGAATATTTTTGTAAGAAGGTTTATTTGTCTGATTGATAATTATTCTGAT
>CAYGYB010000021.1:0-3558 GCA_964354015.1 uncultured Candidatus Bathyarchaeia archaeon | reverse complement strand
TTTAGCTTTTTTCTTCTTTGCTGCTGAGGAGAACAGCGTTTATTACGCCATCGTTGCCTGGGCGAGAAGTAACACGCGCCAGTCCAAGCGACGTTTCAACTTCTGCGCCTTTAGTTATTACGCCTCTTCGGTCATAGTCCACATTCGCAGCGTTTCTGACTACACGCAGAATCTCGGTTTTTTCGGTTTTTCCACTTTTCGGGTCAGTCACAGACGCGTATTTGGCGCTTAAAGCTTTAACTTTGATGTTGCCGCCTTGTCCTCTTGCACACCGCCTTTTTGGTTCTCCAAGAATGGTCTCCGCTGGGAACGCGCCCTTCTCATAGTTTCTTTTCACTCGGAAAGCGCGTTTTCTGCCGCCTGTAAGTTTCCTTTTGCGCAAATCGCCATGCCAAACTGACATTTCACATTTCCCTTTTCTAGCTGCCTTTTCGAGTGGTGACTATCAACCGCTATTTTACATATAAACATATCCGTTGAGGAATACTGTTATTAGGAGTAAATGCAAAGAAAGCGTATTGGTGTGGCAAATGTCAGAAGATTTTGATGTTTGTCCCGAATGTGCAAGCAAATACTTTGATCGCGCATTGAAATCACTTTTCGTATGTGAATACTGTGGTCGTTCAATGTGCCAAGTTCATAAAGATGCTAGGCTCGTTCACATACCTGTCCTTTTGGGAGACTATGAAAACACAAAATGGGGAAGAGCCCTTCTGATAGAACTGCAAAAGAAGAATGGGCATCCATGTTTTCAATATACTCATATTTTTTGGAAGAATTTCGATGCGCAAAATGAGAAAGATTTGGTGGTGCGAAAGAAGGCTTTAGATTATTTGGCAGGTAATCAATCATTTACAAAACCCGCAGAAGTCTCCATTGAGAAAGAGATGCCTATAGGGCAAAAAGAGCCAAATGTTTGCCATCCTCCATCAAGACCTAGAAAATCTGAACCCGCAACTAAGAGACCAAAAAGACCTAAAGAAACAGTCTCTACTGCGAAAGAAATTGGCTTGTGTCCTCAATGTCATCGTTGTTCTGACAAAATTGTGGATTATGACGCGAAGACGATGACCTTTCAGTGTGAACATTGTGGCTTCAAGTTCAGTCAATTTAAGGCACCCCCGCACGACTATGTAGAACCGCCAGAGAAACCTGAGCCTATAGAAATACCAATATCTATTGAACCAACAATAAAACGAAAGTATTTTCCTCTAAAAAAAGTGGTTACTCTCTCAATTATTGCCCTAATGATAGGTGTTCTTATTTGGTTTTCGCCTCAATTTCTTTCGACCAACTCAAATTCGTCAATTTCACCTAGTCCATCAACGACTTTTTCTTTGCCAAGTACTGCTCCATCAAGTACACCTACTCTGCCAAGTGCGACCCCAACAAATACATTACCAGCGACTTTCACTAATGAGGAATTGATAAACTACGCCTTATCGTTGATTAATTCTGACAGGCAATCTCAGGGATTGCAGAATGTAACTCTTAGCAGCGTTGATTCTGGGCAGCGTCACGCTGATGACATGCTTGCAAATAATTTTTGCAGTCACTGGGACACAAACGGTTACAAACCCCATATGAGGTACACTCTGGCAGGCGGTAAAGGTGCTGTCTCTGAAAACTGCGCATGGACAGGGTTAACTGGTAATATTTTTAGTATCGACGTCAAGTCGACTCTTAAAGACATGGAGTGGAGTATGATGTATGATGATGCGTCTTCAAACTGGGGGCACAGAGACAATATTCTGGACCCGTTGCACAATAGGGTAAGCATCGGAGTTGCATATAACGATCACAACGTCTATTTGGTGCAAGATTTCGAGAATGACCATGTCTCATGGAACGTGCTAAACGTTAACAATAGTCAAGTCACACTGCAGGGAACAATACAGGGACAGCAATCTGATGTTGAACAAATTGCGATTTTCTATGACACCCCAGAACCTTTGACCCCAAGTCAATTGAAACAGGCACCTTATCAAGGTGGGTATGACGCTGGAACCTATGTTGGATTGGCTTTGCCTCCGAATTGGCAAGCAACAGGAGGAATTACATTAACCGCTGACAGTTGGACCCAGAGTAGAAATAATTTTCAAATCAGCTTTTCTCTGTCACAAGCAGAGGCAGCATTTGGCAAGGGCGTGTACACTCTATATCTCGAAACAGGTTCAAGCACAACTGATGCGCTCCTTACCTACTCTGTTTGGATAAACTAAATGGGAAAATCATAGAATGCGATAAGTCTTAAATTTGTATAGCACAGAGATACCTAAACATGGTTGTTATCGAACTTTGAAAAAACCACCCAATTATCTCTTGGAGTTTAGGCTTTCTGGATCTGCAAGGAAATATGTTAAGGATATAGTTTTTGATGTTGCTAGGAAGTTTGATGTTAGTGGTGTTACAAGAAATAGGGTTGTTCCTCACGTTACGATGATCGGTCCAATCAAAACAATCTATGAAAAGAAGCTGATCCATGAGATAATAGAAACTTGTATTAAATATGATCTAATGACAATAAAGTTTAGTGGTTTTACAAGTTTCGGTAGTTGGCTTTTTGGAAATAGAGTACTTGCTGTAAAGATTGAACCTTCTGATGAGCTTGAATTATTGAGGGCAGAAATAATAGGAAGACTTTCTGGGTTCTGCCAACTCAGCAAATTCGATACAAGAAAATGGAAACCTCATACTACTATCGCCTTCAAAGATATTGATAAGAAGTTTGGACAAATCAAGGCATACTTGGAAAATAGGAGTTGCCCTGAAATACATCACTATGTTCTTAGAATTACATTGCTTAAGAATGCAAGAATACTTTGCGAGTATGATTTTCTGCAACAAAGGACATTAACTCGGCTTGAAGCGTTGAATAGAGAGACCAAGAAAATGACTATCCGGCTCCTGAAGAAAAGACTAGCAAAAAGAAATATTGATTGTAATAAATCTGCTCACAAACTATTTGAGGTCCCTTAGTTTGTCCATAGTTCTTTTAAGCCTTCGTTGAACAATTACAGCACCAACTATTGAAGCTATGCCAAAGAGCATAAGAAAAATTGCTAATTCAATATTTGATGGACTTTGAGTAGTTGCTAAAAATTGATACCCTGCTACAAAAGAAGCTAAAGCAAGAGCAGCTAAACCAAGACTTTCTGCAAGCTGTATTTGAAGATCAGCATTTAGTTTGGCTAGTAAGATTGTTAGCTTTCTTTCTTCTTCATCCATAACCTTTGCCTTTTTCTGTATTAACTTTGAGAAAACAGCTTTTAAAATTTATGTTTTCTACTGAGAATAACTAATACTACGTACATCTAAGGCTATGTTGCCACAATCTTTAAGGAAGTAATAGTCTAAATATCAATACAGTATTTCTTGTCACTTGTAAATTTCGTTAAGGTTCATAAAGGCTGCTCTGTCCTTTCCAATCTCGCTGAAATCATGTTAGGAGGTGAAACCCAGCAAGCACCAGCATATTTGGATCCTAATAGCCAATCAATGCAGAAAACTATAGGGGGTCTATCGCTATTGGCGTTTTTCACCGCCAATGGCATGTTA
>CAYGYB010000020.1:0-11144 GCA_964354015.1 uncultured Candidatus Bathyarchaeia archaeon | reverse complement strand
ACGGGAACTCTGGATTCTACAAGCGGCAAAATAGCTTCGTCTGAATAGCCATCTGAAACTAAAATAACTTCGTTTGCGCTGAAAGAAGTCAGCACCGTGTTCAGTTCAGCAACAAGTTTTCTGTCAGCGCTCACTCCGCCCAGCTCTGACCCGGATATTGTTGCAACTTCGAAGGTTTCGTCGGGTTGTTTTTCGTTCTGCAGGCGGTCGTTGACGCGGATCGCTTCGAACATGGCGTTGGCGTCGGGTTCTTCAGGGTCGTGCAGGGCTAGGGACACTGCAGCGTCTATGTTGGCGGTTCTTCCCATCAGGGGAGTTTTGATTCCTGCTTTTGTTTCTAAATCGCCATCTCTATCCACGCATAGAATTAGAATGCGTTTTTGCGTTTGTTGTGCTGCCGCTTCTTTTTTAGTCATCTAAACTCTTTTCCTAATTATCCCGTAGGGGTAACTTTAATCTTGTGTTTGGTCGTCGTCTTCTGAGAGGAGTTGGAACTCGTCCCAGCTTAGTTTTTCGCCGCGTTGCAGTTTTTCTTTCGCTTGAGACCCAAGCTTTTCTTTTAAGGCATGTTCTGCTGTTTTTCTTTTTCTTTCGTCTTCTTCGCGCATAGTGCCTTGCAGGTTTGCCTTTTGTTCTAATAGTTTTTTTACTTCATCATTTAAAGGCTTTGCTTTTTCCTTTACTTGCAAGTAAGCGTTATGTACGCCATCGGCTTCGCTTTTGATTCTTTTTGATTCGCTGATTTTTGCGAGCATGTTTGTGTGGGTTTCTTGGCTTTTTTGGGCGGTGCCAGCCAGTTCCTGATGGAATGCGTTTGCTTCTGTTTTAAGCCTGTCAAGTTCTTTTTGCAGCTCGGTGATTTTCTGGTTATGCTGCTCAATTTTCTTGTAAACATTCCGTTGTGTTTCGAGTTGCTTGACGGTTTCTATGAGCTGTTTCTCTTCTTGCAGGTCAAGCGATGTAGTTTGGATTTTCCATTCGATGTCTGTGAATTCTTTTTGCAGTTCCTGATGGCTTTGCCTGGGCGTTTTCTTTTTTAGTTCTATGAGTTTTTGGCGGCGAGTTTTTATTTCTTCGATGTTTGCTCTGATTTTTGTTCGTGCCTCGTCGCGCTGCTGTTTCAGAGTTTTAACTTTCTCATTTAGCTGGTTGCGTTCATCTTTGAGCGCGTAGATTTCTTGGCGGATTTTTTTAAATTGCTCGTTGAATTTGTCTCTTTTCTCGGCGTATGTTTTTGTTTCAGCATTTGCCCTGTTGGCTTGTTCTTTTAACGCGGCTATGTGCTGGTTTATTGTTGCAATTTCGGTTATTTTTTGTTGTTCTGCCACACGTTTTCCTCTGTGTCGATTTACTTAAGAGAGTTATGGATTTCGAATTAATATTGATTTCAGGTGTGCTGCGTTCTTTTGATGGTGGTTTTTGTTGTGGTTATTGGAAATTTTAAATAGTATGTTGCTGCATGTTGTTTTGGCGAGAAAGATGAAGTATAACTATGATGAACTGTTGAAGCGGGCGTGCTCGCAGTTGCCAGAGGTTTCGCTGAAAGTCGAACGGTTAGAGTTGCCTCGACTGCTTATTTCCACGGTTGGCATGCGCACAATAATTTCCAACTTCAAGGATGTAGCCGGTGCTCTGGATCGTGATCCGCAGCATATTTTGAAGTTTTTGACGCGGGAGATGGCTACGGCTGCGACGTACCATGATGGAAGGGCGATTTTTCAGGGGAAGTTTCGGCAGGATAGCTTTGGGCGGTTGTTGCAGCGGTACATGGAGAGTTTTGTGACTTGCCCTGTTTGTAAGCGTCCAGATACGAAGGTTGTGAAAGAGAAGCGTTTGACCTTTCTAGTGTGCAATGCGTGTGGTGCGCGGTCGTCTGTAAAGCAGTTGTGAGCGCGCGTAAGTTGGAAGTGTACGTTAATCTTAAGAAAGTTGGCAGGAACGTGCTTTTGGCTATTTGCGACTGTGAATTGCTTGGCAGAACGCTGCGGGAAGGAAAAATTGTTTTCCAAATTAAAGACGAGTTTTACAATGGCGGGAAAGTTTCTGTGGAGGAAGCAGTGGGCATGATTGCGAATTCGACGATAGTGAACATGGTGGGCAAGAACTGCGTTGGAAAAGCCATTGCGAAGGGCTACGTGCATCCTGATGCTGTGCTGAATATTGAAGGTGTGCCTCACGCGCAGATAGTCAAGCTCTGAAGCAACCGTTTTCCAAGACTTAACGTGATGGAGCAATATTCGGCGTTTGTGCTGCCGACGCATGTGATGGCAAGCTTTTTAACAAATTAACGCTTACATTTAGTTTTGTTACTGAGTTAATTCAGGAAGAAACTAAGCATGAAAATGGCTCTCTCCAAACGCGTTTGCATCGTAATGTGCGTTATTGCCCTTTTGCTTTCAGCCTCCAACCTTTATCTAATACTAGAAAACACTCGCGCATTGCAAGAACAACTCAGCACGGTGCAGAGAGATTACACCGCTGACGATTCAATATACGGCTACGTAATTTTCAAAGATGGCAACTTGTACAAGGCAAAAAATCAGTCAAGCGGCTCCGTTGACTTCGCTTCAGCTGATGCAGCAACTGTCATAAGCCAAGCAGTAACCAACGGAACTCTCGTTTACATCAAATTCGGCAATTACACGTTAACCACGGATGTCCAAGTACTCAACAAGAGAAACGCGCGGATAGTCAGCGACGGCGCAACTATAATGGGAAATGGCAATAATCTCACTATTAGAGGCGACAACTACAGTTCATCGCAGTTCAATCTTATTTCTGGTCTGAGAATAGTCAACGGAACTGTTAGAATCGAAAATTCCTTCGGGACAACGGTATCCGACATGGTTTTTGAAAATTGTTCAACGGCACTTGAAATCGCTAACACGGAAACTTGGAGCGAAGGCACAAAAATAGACAATGTTCACTTCATAAATTCTACCGAAGCCATAGCTTTCAGAACGCCTACAGGCAACGCTACAGGCTCTTACGCGAGCACCGAGATTAGCCGCTGCTTCTTC
The DNA here is from genome assembly GCA_964354015.1 of uncultured Candidatus Bathyarchaeia archaeon. Lineage (GTDB taxonomy): Archaea > Thermoproteota > Bathyarchaeia > Bathyarchaeales > Bathycorpusculaceae > JAOZHU01. The sequence goes on along the minus strand of CAYGYB010000020.1, from coordinate 8,124 downwards.
AACCTCGTGGATAATTCAGTGGGCATAAACGTGGAGCGAAACGCAGAATACTCTGACAGTCAACTGCTGAACTCGCGGTTGTGGATGGGTGAAAATGGAGAAAGCAACCAGACTGGGCTGTTGGTTGACGGGTCCATGTTTCAAACGTTGATTTCTGGCGTAGTGTTCGAGTCATTCGCCGCTGCACCTGTGAATCTTTACGCCGTAGTACTGGGCGAAAACGCAGTGACGCCTCCAACTTTTGATGGGGGCGTGAGCTTTTTAGGCAATTGGTCAGCCAGAATTTACAATCCCTATAGCAAATGGATTTCTGGACTTGGCAGCGTCTTCCGAATGGAAAACGTGAACATTCCAATAGGTTTAAGCAACCAGTATGGAGCAGCAGAAAGCATTCACGCGCGTCCGCTTACAATCTCAAGCTTCAAGCCGAAAATACGAGTAACGGGCAACTTCGCCAATGGTGAAACTGTCACGGTTAGACTTCGCTTGGAACTTCTTGATAACGTAATTGCAAGAAGCGTTGAAAAATCCTTCACCAATAGCTCAACAGTATGGCTGGATGACGACGATTTGCTGACGCTATTTCCATCGCAAAATGTTATATGGGCTATTTTGGTTGACGCTAAATCAAATTCTGCAGTAACAGATGTTGTGGTTCAAATCGACGTTTACGGAACAGCCACATAAATTGCGGCTATTAAATTTCGAATTTGTCTATGATTTTCTTTCTCGCAGGTTATTTCTGGCTGTGCCACCGTAACAACATGAACTTTGAGCTTTAGAGGAATAAAACAGTCGGAACAGCTTACGATCTTTTTGGATCCATAAACCCTGCAATCTAAACGCCAGTAAGCAGTACCTTCATGATAATTATTAAATGCTAAGAAGAGATAATCAATTGATAGGCAATTGGGGAGGTGATGTTTTGGTTAGGATGGAAAAGTCGATTGAAATCAAGGCTTCACCTGAGAAAGTGTGGGAGATGCTTGCTTTGGACAGGCTTCCAGAATGGCAGGATATTCTTGAAGTGAAGAGTGCGAAGTACATTTCCGAGGTTCGCACTCCCAAAGACAAGTACAGAGTGGGGGCATCTGCTCACATAGTTGAGAAGCGGTGGGGGTATGATTTGAATGTGATGGAAAGTCTTGAACACGAGAAGATTACGGTTCGTTCGAAAGGAAAATACGTATACACCATGACATTTATCCTGAAGCCCGTTGATGGAGGAACTACACTCACTTGGGTGGGCGAAATCGAAATGCCTTGGGGAATACTTGGCAAAGCCCTTTCAGGGCTATTCAGAAGAACAGCCGAAAAGGACCTCAAAAAAGCGTTAGAGAAGTTGAAAAGCATTCTGGAGAAATAGATGCTCACTAGAACCGAATAGATGAAGACAACAACCATTAAAAGTCAAAACCATTAAGATTCAAACAGGGGAAGGTGTTCTATGTCTTTAGAAGAGAATAAGGCTATCATACGAAGATTGTTTGAAGCCGAGAATAAGCGAAAGCTGGCGATACTGGACGAGTTAATAGCACCCGATTTTATTGAAGGACGCAACACACCTTTTGAACTGCGAGGTCCAGAAGGTTACAAACAATTTGCCACCATGCTTTTCAAGAGCTTTCCCGATTGGCATGAGACCATCGAGGACATAATCGCTGAAGGCGATAAGGTATGCGTTCACATGAACGCGACTGCGACACATACAGGCGAATGGAATTTCCTCGGCGTTACATTAGCCCCTGCTGGAAATAAGATAACATATACGGCTGTTAACATCTGGCGTGTAGTGGATGGCAAGATTGTAGAGAGAAAGTCAGTCCGTGACCTGCTGGCTTTTCTAACACAACTAGGTCTTTTTGAACCGACAGAAAAAGGAAAGAAACTCTTCCCCAGCTGATGCGACGTAGCTGCCTCAGGGACATTTCTAAAATCCACATGACTGGCGAACAGGTTTAGAGAAATGTAGGAATATTGGTCAACCTAAACGTCAGCTCTTCTCCACAAGTCACAACACCGTTGAATCAATATTGTAAAGGAAAAGGACGACCCCGATTGACTGCCATACAAGGTAGTGGCAGGTTAGATGCAAAGGTTTTGGTTCCCCTTTTTCTCTGTTGGACCCGAGGAAAGGCTAATATCTCTATTGCGTAGATAATTATGCGAGGCGATTTGTTTGATTTTCATAAGCCTAATCAAATTCAAACACCTACCCTCCAAGGAAGACCTTGCAAAAGTCGACAAACTACGCGAAGAACTGAACAAGAAAGGAATCAAAAGCCTAGACTGGTATTGGACTCTCGGGCGATTCGACGCCATCCTCCTTTACGAGGCTCCAACCGAGAAGGAAGCCATGAAATTTGCAATCGAATCCGCGAGAATGGGGCTGGCAACGACAGAAACACTGGTAGCCATGAAAAGGGAAGAAGCGATAAAGCTGGTCTAGACAGAAAAAGGAGGCGCTACGCTAACTTCCCTTTTTTCTACTGAGAAGGGAAAAAAGAGAAGTTATTTATTCTGTTCAGGCGTGGGTACAAGACCTAGCTGCTGCATCAACCCCAAAGTATCGTACCTTGTCCAGACTTCCGCAATTTTGCCCCCGGCGACGCGGTCGATCTCTATCTCCCAAGCCGTCACTTTCTTATTTGTGGGCGGGATACCCTTGATTTCGCCTTTGTGTGTGCCAGTCCAAGTGGTGCGAATCGCCACCTTGTCTCCTTCGACGATCATGTCGTCAATTGTGAAATGGAGATCTGGAAACGCGCTTAGCCACTCATCGCACTCCTGTTTAAAGTGCTTGAGGCCGCGTATTTCCCCGCCGTCGCCGCCGTGACCAACAATGTCGGTGGCGTGTAACTCGCCAAACACCGCCATGAAAGCCGTCTTCCCCTTGTTGCACTCCTCAAACCAGCGGCGCATGAGCGCCTTGATTTCTTCTGCTGACATAACAAATCACTCACTAGTTGCTAACCGATTCTCACTATTTTAGTTTTTACGTGGTCGAGCAGGTTGCTATGCACTTAGCGATCGATATCACAAGTAATTTAAGCTAAGAATGAGAAAGCATTGTTTTTGCGTCTTAACTTGCGGAGGAGGTGAGTAGCAATGATAGTGTTGTTCTATTTTGACTGGTTTGGACCCGCCAAAGAACTCAACGAGTTGGCAAAAACACTAACGGCGGCAGCCACCAAAGGGAGCGGTATCAAGTACAAGGGGACATATGCACCAGACAGCAAAAAATTCCACTTTGTCAGCATGTTTGAGACTGAGAGCTACGATAAACTAATGGAAACCCTGATGAACCCAAAGAATCCGCCTAGAGATTACAAGAAGCTCACCCATGGGACATTTGAAATACTACGCGGACCCTTAAAGCAGTGAAAGCGTGCTCTTCCCCAAACACACCAGCTAACTCTTCCTCACCTTTTCTTCCTCTGATTCGCAAACGCGTGGTTGAAGCCGCATTTCAGAACTATATATAGTTCCTTTATATAAGGGGGCTATAGACTGCAGAGAGCACAACAGAGCAAACAGAATTCCCCTTCCACAACAAACAATCCCTTTCTCAGCACGTTTCTTTTGGCTTAGATTTCGAATTTTTCTATGATTTTGCTTTCTTTTTCTCCAGTTATTTCCGCCACCACATGAATGTAATCTTTGAGTCCTGAACTCTCTATTCTCGGCTTCAGCAGTTCGTCTATTTGGAAAACGCCTGCTGAATTAGACATAGTTATTTTTATGGTAATCGGTTTTGTCTCACCTTCCACAATCTCTACTTTTTCGATGGAAAGCGCCGAAACAGCGTGAATATCTATTTTTCCAGCTTTGAATGGGATTCTGGCTCTTCCAGCTTCCATGTCCAAAGCGTCAGCGATGCTAACGATGCCTGCTTCCACGGTTAAAGGCTTGTTCGGCTGCTCATGCGCCACTATGGCGTGCAACACTTCAGAGCACATTATCGCGCGTTCTTCTTCAGAGTAAACTGGCGTTAAGCATCTTTCGATGAATTCAAGGGCTAGTAGCACGCTGTATTTTTCGTGATCGGTTCTTATGACGACCATGCCTAAATCGTGGAAAATTGAGCCAAGAACCACCACGACTTCTGCGTCTTCATTTCGCATGCCATAACTCTTCACTATGCTAGGCGTAACCTGCTTATCCATTAAGATGCGTAGCAGTTTCAGTGCCAAGTTAGCGACGATTTTAACGTGCGTTGGACCGTGATCCGTGTAGCCCATGCGATCAATAGCCATGACGTTTGAGCATTTCCAGTAACTGTGCAGTTTCGTGTCAGCTTTAACTTTGTCAATAACATGCTTCAGTTTAGCGTTGTTGCGGAAGGGTATGTTGAAAACGTACGCCATCTAAGTCAACTCTCACGGGTACTATTCATATTTTGTGGAGATTTAAAGCTTAACCAGCCAAACGCGACTATTCCAGAATCATAGTGGAGTCTTATAGGAGCCCTGTCTGCTTGTTGCCGTTGCCTCCCTATCTCTTGGTCATATTCACATTTTGGTTGTCTACGTTAATGTTGCAGGCTCCTCAGTGCCCCAAGCGCCATGAGAGGGTTCAGGGCTCACATATTTGCCTACAAAAATCCAGTCAATAAGATAATATTTTCCTGCTAATCCTCCATAACGGAAACCGAGATAACTATTGGCTGAAAATTCTGTATCTGCTGCTTCTAGTTCATAGGAATTATCTAAACAGCCTTTCAATGTACTTCCGTAGAGTAGAAATTCATCAGTATGCCAATTTGCATCAGCACTTATGGCTGTGCCATTTAGTCCTATATGTACACTGTTCACATATTTCCACATTTCGTAAGTATCTGATTCGCAATCCCAGTATTGAACCCTGTAATAATTAGAGGCGTTTGGAGACCTCGCAATACATGATAATCCTGATCCTGTTATCCATGTTACGACAGAATCTTGCTTAAAGCGATATCTGATTCTACCATCCCGCATAGTAAATGAAGCAGTGACTATTTGATCCTCATCTGTTGTTGGGGTCTTAAGATATTTCGAACTATCAATAGACCAGTTGCCACTTCGCTGTGTCCACTTACTCAAATCACCACTAAAATCATCGAAAAACAAAAACATGTTAGTGCTATTGCTTGTTGATGTAGCATTGCGGTTGCCATAGTAAACGTAAATTGTTTGGTTAGAACTGCTTAAGTTGGCTGATATTTTAACCCAGAAAACTGCTTTGCCATAAAGGGTCTTGGACTCCATCCAATAATTCAGCAGGGTGACGCCATCATCAGCGGTGAAGCGTATGTCACCAAAATCACTTCTGCATTTGGAGTTAAGATATACGTCTCCCCCGCTGTCTGAGCCTAAGCCGTAATGGACTACGACTTTAACTTGGTAATTTGTTCCAGCTCCTACCGCCGAATTAATAACGTGGCTCTTTCGATAACTCCAATCGTTATCATTGCCCAACTGCATGCTCTGATGCTGCTGTTCTGTTGCTATGATTGTGTAGGTGTCTCCGCCAGCTGCTGTGTTGACGAATCCGTTTCCGTTAGTGTCAGACCACAACACGATTATCCAGTTGTAGGGGTACGCAGTGATGTTTGGGTAAATCGCCGTGTCAAAGTATTTTCCAGCTGCGTACGTGCCCTTCCACCCGAAGCCGTAACAGAGCATTACGTTTCTGCCGTCGCGGTCGCGGTACGCCTCAATAACGAACATGTCCACGCCATTGTTTACCGAGGATGATGACAGAGCAGCTCCTTGTATGCTTGTTCCGTCTTGAAGTTGGAAGTAGCATGTTTCTGCGTTCTGGTAGAATTTTATTGGTGCTCTGTCTCCTGTTGGGGTTGCCGCGCTTTCAGCGTATGCTACAATGGGGTTTACAATTGGACCGCCAAAGCTTATTAATCCTGAACCTGCCGCGCCCACGGGTTTTCCAGATGATTGGTTGACGAAGGCGCTATCGGTGTCTAATCCTTCGGTGGCGTTTTCGAGTTTGGTGTAGATGAATGCCGATGCGGTCCAGTCACTAAGCATTGCCTGAGAGCAACCAAGAGGCTTCGGCGTTTGTTCAGAAGGATAAATCACCCGTACATTGTTGAATGTGAAGAGAGCATCAAAGTCACTGACGCAAGGTAAACCAAAACAGTACATTTTGTTGTCATATGAGCCCACATAGACTTTACCATCAGCAATTGCTGGAGAAGAACCCACAGCGTCTCCAGTTGTGTAGCTCCATATGAAAGCGCCTGTTGCAGCATCCAAGCAGTAAACCTTGTCGTCGTATGAGCCTATGTAGACTTTACCATCAGCAACCGCAGGAGAAGACTCCCCGATGATGACGTTTGTGTAGTTCCATATTAACGTGCCATTAGCAGCGTCAAGGCAGTTTACCCTGCAGTCATAGCCATCTGAGCCTACGTAAGATGAGCCTACGTAGACTTTGCCATATGCAACTGCAGGAGAAAAATGCAGATAGCCGCCAGTTTTGTAGCTCCATACTAACGTGCCTGTAGTAGCGTTTAGGCAGTACACCTTGTTTTCAGCAGAATCTGGGTTAGATGAGCCTACGTAGACTTTGCCATCCGCCAAAGCAGGAGAAGAGTTCACGCCGTTGCCTGTTGTGTAGTTCCATATTAATGCGCCTGAAAGGGCATTTAGGCAGTACACTTTGCCGTCGCCTGAGCCTACATAGACTTGGTCATCGGCAACCGCAGGAGAAGACTCGACGGAGCCGATGGTTCCATAGCTCCATACAAACGCGCCATTAGTAGCGTTAAGGCAGTAAACAGTGCAGTTAAGTGAGCCTACGTAGACTTTGCCGTCGGCAACCGCAGGAGAAGACCACACGTAGCCGTCAGTCTTGTAGCTCCACACTAACGCGCCTGTAGTAGCGTTTAGGCAGTAAACATTGTAGTCATTTGAGCCTATGTAGACTCTGCCGCCAACAACCGCTGGAGAAGACTCCACGCGGTCGCCGGTTGTGTAGCTCCATACAAACGCGCCTGTTGCAGCATTTAGACAGTACACTTTGTGGTCAAGCCATGAGCCCACGTAGACTTTTCTATTAACAACTGCAGGTGAAGAAATAATGTAGCCAATTGTTTGGCTCCATAGAGTTTGGTTTGTGCTTGGAGCTGTGGATGTTGAATAACCGCTGTGCGACAGGTCATGGTGGAACATTGCCCAGTCATCAGTTCCTCCAGCACCCGCTGCAAAGGGCGTTATTGAACTATTAACCGACAAAAACGAAAACATGAGAACGAGAAGTAACAAGCTTAAACCTAAACGCCTAACCCAACCGAGACCACGATTGTGTCTAGACAAGCTTTTTTCCTTCCTTTCCATGTTGTTCGCTACCTACTCGTTAGTTTTTGTGGAGAAATCACTGAACTCTTCTGGCAAGCATTAGACTGGGAAAACAAGTGCATCAAAAGCGAACGATAACCCTGAAGGTTTTCTCTCTTCATGCTTTCAGGCTTCCTTCGCGTTTAACACTATAAAATAGACCCTGTACCAATAAAAGCCTTCTTGTAAAGGTTTCTTGACTAAACGAGCATTTCTTAGTCAAGTTTTCTTGACAAAACGCGCCGTTTTACGGGTCAAGGTTTCTTGACAAACACATTCTCGCAGAGGTTCTGCCTTTATAAAAGGGAGGGGGTCTCAGTCACGAGCAGACAGAAACGCTACCTAAGCCATCAAGAAAGCACTAGAAAGTCACCAGTAGTCACTAAAAGTTATTAATTTGTTTCTCACAGGCGTCACGCAAACGTTTATCTCCAGCTTAGACACAATGTTTATATTGGCTGAAATCGCATCTGAATAAACTCAGCTACGATTAGCTAGCCCCGCAATATCACAATTTGGCGGCGGCTCAACCCCAACCGAAAAGGCGCAATGCCCTACAGGAATGAAGGAGTTGGCCTCCAATTGCGGGAACACACATGTGGACCTGACAAATTGCTCATTAGGTCTGAATTGGGCTTTGACGTTAATGTGGTAAAAACTCCCTCCAAATCCAGAAAAGACGATTTGCGAGAAGTACCAAAATATAGCATCCTGCACGATCACGGAGCCGCAAAGTGCGTAACTCCGGTTGATCCTGCCGGACCCCACTGCTATCGGGATAGGACTA
>CAYGYB010000019.1:0-11246 GCA_964354015.1 uncultured Candidatus Bathyarchaeia archaeon | reverse complement strand
ATCTTCAGCCTCCTCTAGAGTTTATCTCCAAAAATTGGCGCGACCCTCTCACACCTGCATTAATGAGCCTTTCTTGCGTGGCCATGGGAGGGCAGCCAGAAAAAACCCGTGAAGCAGCCTTAGCTATGAGTCTAATTAACCTCAGCTTTCGCATTTGGGATGATATAATAGACAAAGCGCAGCTTGACTTATTCAAGCCTACGCTATATGGGAAATTCGGAGAAGAAACAGCATTAATCATCGGTGGACTTGCATCAGCTAAAGCCTTTTCAATTCTTAATCAAATGAACATAGAAAAAGAAAAGTGCCAAACTATTATCAAGCTGCTCTGGAATTTCTTAGTTAAGATGGCCAAAGCTGAAACAGTCAATCTGAGATTACGCAGCGAGAAAAAACCTTCATCTAAAGAAAAATTTTGGAAAATTAGAACCGAAGCCTCAGATCTAGAAACATGTTTAAGAATAGGCGCGATTTTAGGCGGCGGTTCTACAGATGAAATCCACCATTTGGGAAAATATGGACTATGCTTAGGCATAATCTTGGAGTTATGGAAGGATTTTCACGTCTCACTCAATTTAACCTTGGAATTGGCTGGAAAAATAAAGAAAAGAGCATTGCCTTTCGCTCTCCTGTGGGCAAGCGAACGCTCTAAAAGAATACAAAACGAACTCGATAGAATAACAACCGATGAGACAAATGAACAAGGCCACATAAAACAAATCGTAGAAGAAATCTTAGAAACAGGAGTATTGGGCAACACGAGTAAAACCATGAAAAGGTTTGCAAAGAAAGGAAAAACAGAACTCATGAAACTGAAAAAAAATGACGCTACTCAAGCGCTCCAGCTGGTTATTGAGGCACAACCTCAACTTTTTATCGAAAGCCTACCAACGTTGCAGAAGTGTTAGGGTTAATAGATGTCTGGCCATTTCTGCTGCGGACTAACAGAAAGCAGAACAGAAGCAATGATATCTGTGTAACTCTCTGGAACCTTGGCTTTTTTGCACAGTTTTATAAGTGAATTCTTATCTCTTTTTTCGACCGCATCTTGGACTTTAGAAGAATATTCGGGGGCGGCTAACGATTGTAGGTGGAATGACACATCTGCTATTCTTTCATTAAAGGTTTTCATAGTCACCAATGTTGAATATGCACGTTTTCTTTTTAAGCTTTTCACACATAAAGGAATTATAGGAGAATCCGCGTAAAGAAGGTGTTCGACAAATTGAGCATCCTGAAAACTGGTGTCCTGCTTACAAAACGCGGTTTTATAGTAAGTGCAATACTTTATTTCATTTTTACTGCATTAGACGCGCTCTTGTCATTTTATCTTACACGGTATCTCAGTCCGTCCGCAGATGGTATTACGGCGATTCAGGCGGCAGTTCATTTTGTTAAAGTCCTTACATTGTTGTTAACCAGCTTTTTCATCAATCGATTCAACAAACTAAGGCTAATCTATGTAAGTTCCATAACTACTGCTGTATCTATTGTTCTTCTGTATATTTCTTCAAATCAGGTTTTTAGACTGGCATTCATCGTTACAATAACGATATTCTTCAGTATGGGGCTGTTGGCAGTGTTCACCTATTTCTGGGATTTAACCGTGCCTGAAGAGAGAGGTCGAGTAGCAGGGTCCGCTGGACTTGTAACATTACCCTTCTTTTTTGCAGTTCGCGTAGCGGCAGAGGGTCTTGATTTTTCCGCAACAGTAGTATTAAGCATTCTTTTTAGTCTGGGCACACTATTGATTGCATTACTAAAGCCGCACAAAGCAGTGCTGACAGCAAAGAAGAATGAAGGAGGTCACTATTTTGAAAGAAGAACAGTTTTTCTATATTTAATTCCATGGATACTGTTCTCTTTAATTAACGTGACATTGGCTAAGAATATATCAGTCGATGTTTTGCAGCAGGTGTCATCCTCTTTTTACTTGATCCTACTTGGTTTGCAGGTTATCGGAGTTATGCTTGGAGCCACAGTTGGAGGAATAGTAGCTGATTTTCTTGGACGAAGAATAGCTTTAGCTTTCAGTCTTACTTTATATGGAACTAGCGCAGCTCTTGTAGGATTATTCCAAAGCAATGAGATATTTCCTTTTGTATATGTGGCAAACGGCATAAGTTGGGGTATTCTCTTAATTCTATACAATTTTGTGGTTTGGGGCGACCTAGCTAACAAAGGTAACTACGCAAAAATGTATGCCATTGGATTATCAACCTATTACTTGGCAACTGGTTTTGGGCTTATTATGACGCAAACATCCCAAATCTCGCTGGTTCTTAGTGCTCTATCAAGTTGTTTGTTGATTTTCCTCTCTGAGGTACCAATAATTCTAGCTCCTGAACTGTTGCCTTCTGATTTGCGTGAAAAAATAAAGTTAAGATTACACATGAACGCCATCAAGAAAATTGCTAAACAATCGCAAAATCAAGGGTAAATACAATCAGGTAGTCTCGGAAACGCTGACGCCTCGCTGATGTATTCCAGCTTGCAGAGCCACTGGATTAACCTTTCAAGTCCAATGACAAATCCAGAATTGGGAAAAGCGCCGAATCGCCTGAGGCTCATGTACCACCTTTGATCCTCCGAATCTATCTTTTCCTCCATCATCCTTTTGAGTAGCACCTTTTTTTTATCTACCAGTTGTCCGCCGCCAGCAATTTCTCCATAACCTTCTGGAGCAAGTAGATCCACGGACAATGTTAATCCATTCTTCTTTGGATGAGATTTATAGAAGAGCGTTTGGATACCAATTGGAAACTCCGTGATAAAGAACGGTTGATTGAATTTCAAACTGAGATGGTTCTCTAGTTCCCAATCTATTCTCTGCCCCCATGAGATGCCAAACCCATCTCTCTGCAAAACACTAATAACTTCATCATAGGTTAGTCTAAGAAAAGGCGATTGCACATTTATCAAATTCTCAACAGGACGATGCAAACACTTCAACTCTTCTCTGGCTTCTTCCGATAAACTCCGACAAATATGCACCAAGAGTTCTTCCTGAGTTTTGATAGTTGTGTCTAGATCACATTGCTGAGCTACTTCTATGCGCCAGTATTCGGTCAAATGGCGTTTAGTTTTCAACTTTTCCGCCCTGAAGGAAGGCGCAATCGTGTAGACTTTTCCGAGGCTCGCAACAAAAACATCGGCGTAGGGCTGCAACCCCTGCGTGAGATATGCCTTTTTATCAAAATATTTAACTTCAAAGTAGCCGGGCCAATCTCCGACTGCAGGAATTATCGTTGGTCCATGGACCTCAACATAACCATACTGGTTAAGCCATCCTCTTGCGGCATCAACCACTTTGGCTCTAATCTTCATCATCGCTCTATTCTTTTCACCTCTGAAGTTTCCACTGCTAAACATGAATAAATACCCGAACTGAATTTAGCTTGAGGCTATTATTTAAGCTCATCATAAATGTCGAAGAATCCGAAAAAAGAGGGAAAGTTGCGCGGGAGATGTCGCCAAGGGCGTCGTAGTAAATAATTATCCAACCAATCAAATCCTTGTGGCTTCGTGCCAACTACATTTGCCTTGAAAACACAAACTGGAAAAAACAAGCGCCCAACAAGCAGAGAATAGTTCGTTTTTCTTTTCTATCTTTTTATTGATTAACGCTTGTATTCCTCATTTGCCAAAAGCATCAACCAACAAATCGAAGAAACGCCGTCTAGCGTCACTGTTTCGTTATACTTTTGCTTGAGCCTTCTGCGGGCTCAATTATCACTTCAAACACAAGACCCGTTAAACTTTTATCCGTATTCGCTCGCTTCCGCAACAGAAAAAGCGCCAGCCAAGGCACCGTAATGCGCCCATCCCCGCTCATCCTCCCAAAAAAACTCTCCGACACAATAGAGAACCCCGCCTCAATCTTAACTGTAACCCGCAAAACCTGCGTTGCCTCCAACTTAAACTGCCACCGCACCAACCTCGGAACCTGAACACGATTTCCCCTCTGCAACAAAGCCTTAAAGCTAACCGCCTCAGTCAAAGGCACACGCAACCACCAAGCCTTAACTGACGAACTGCTACTCTAAAAAACTTACTGTGCCTCCCACTGACGCAATAACACGAAAAAAGACGCGGACAAACCAAAATGCAATGCCTGAACCTTAAAACCAGCCTAAACCAAGCTCTCCAAAAAAACAAAGAGGTAGACTAAACAAAAACACGGAGGGAATAAACCCGCCCACCAGTGAAAATCGAAATCAAACAGAAAAGAAAGGGAGATTGGGTGTTTACCCTGTGCCGGTTACCACGATGTTAACGCTGAAGGTTGTAATGCCGCTTATGCCAGATGATACACTTAATGTTAACGTCGCAGTAGTTGATGCTCCAGCGCTAAGTGTCGTGCTTTCCTTGTTCCAAGTCACCGTTATTGGCCCATCAGCTTCAGCTGGGATCCAAGTGTTTTTTGTCATGCTCAACGTTATCTGAGTGTTGCCTGTGTTTTTAACGTAGATTGTTTGGGTTGCGCTGTTGCCAGGTGCAATGGTTCCCCAGTTTATGGATGTTAAGGTTTGAGTGCAACCGTAGTCAGAATAGACGCCTACGTTCACTGAGGTTACCGTTCCTGTTGATGCTACCTCTCGGTTTATGCTGATCAAGCCGGCGGTTGTGACTGTTAAGATTAGCCCGACCATCGCAATTGCTATTATTGCTCCCGTGGATATTTTTTGTATTGCCATTGGTGTGTCCCTCTTTATTGCCAAATCAGGTATCGTAAGTGTTAATAAACCTTATTGTTTAGGATTACAACACAAATACACTTCCACACACAAAAAACAAAGCTCCAACTCACCAAAAAATAAAAACAGAAATCTCCACTTGAACTGCAACACGCAAGTTTCTCTCAACTTTGCTGTACTGTAGCCCAGCAGCAGCTATTGTTTAGTCATGTAACTCATGTTAATCCGTGTCGCCAGTTAGGCTGTCAGCTGTTCCAAGCTGCATTTGGCGTGCGCTCACTCATGGCTTTGAACCTATACGTTTAATAAAGCGTTGACTGAATGTTTGGTTTTTAAGGAGGAATCTGCTTCGTTTGCTGTTGGACACATTGCGCTGGCTTATCTCCTAGGCAAATCCTCAGCAAAACTTTTGAAAGTAAACCTTAACATACCGTTAATTTTGGTTCTTTCAATAGTTCCTGATGTTGACATTCTCTTCGGCGTAAGTGAACTGCACAGGGGTCCAACTCACTCGCTAATATCTGCACTTATTGTTTTCATTCCCTTTTTTGCACTCTACCGCCGGAAAGCAGCGCCGTACTTTCTTGCTTTGATTTCGCATTCGTTGATAAGCGACTTCCTCATTGGCGGGCAAATCATGTTGTTTTGGCCTTTAACCTCAAGTTTGTTTGGGTTGCCCGTCTACATTGATATCCGGAGCCCTGTAAACATGACGTTAGAATGGGTGCTGTTCGCGGTTTCAACAATTGTAATGTTCAAAACTGGAGATTTATCCTTGTTTTTCCGCAACAAAAAATCAAACTTGTTATTAGCGATACCTATTGGAACGGTTCTACTGCCGACTTTTGTAAGCTACCCCCTTCAAGTGCCCCTTTTGCTGATGCCGCCGCACTTTTTTTACTTGGTGCTGTTTTCCATTTCTGTTTTGACCGTAATAGCTGGATTTATGAAAAAAGGCTGAAGTGGCTATTCACGCATATTTATAGGGGAGAGGGTAGCTCCGCAGAGCACGTCGGTTCGAAAGGTTTCGCCAGCAAGTAAAATCTTGTACCAATAAACCCTTATATGTGCTCACAGTAAATCCAGCACGCACAGGTGTTTCCTATTGAATCTCGCAGTTGACGCAAGATCACTAGTTAAGCAGTTTGGTAACATTCGGGCCTTGGACGAGTTAAGTTTTAACATAAAACAAGGCGAAATCTACGGTCTCATCGGGCCGAACGGCGCGGGAAAAACCACCACTCTCCGCATAATCTCCACGCTGATTTTGCCCACGTCGGGCACAGCAAACATTTTCAACTTAGACGTAGTAAGCCAAGCGGTTGAAGTCCGCAAAATCATAAGTTACCTTCCAGAAGAGGCAGGAGCTTACCCGAATCTTTCAGGTTGGGAATATCTTGAATTTATGGCTAAATTCAACAAAAGCACCGCAAGCGACATCAAACAGACCATAAACGAAGCCGCCAGTATAAGTGGTTTAGGTGAACGATTAAAAGATAAGGCAAAGACCTACAGCAAAGGCATGAAGCGTCGTCTTCTGGTTGCAAGAGCCTTGATGACGCGACCGAAGCTTGCGGTTTTAGATGAGCCTGCTAGCAGTTTAGATGTTCTGCACGCTTACCACGTAAGGGAAATAATCAAGCGTTACGTTAAAGACTACGGCGTGACGGTGCTGCTTAGTAGCCATAACATGCTGGAAGTTGAGTACCTCTGCAACCGCGTCGCATTAGTCAACAAGGGTAAAATCGTGGTTGAAGGCAAACCGCAGGAACTTAAAGCCAAATTCAACAGTGCGAACTTGGAAGAAGTTTTCGCAAAGGTGGTTGGTTATGCTTAAAGGTTTTCAAACAATCCTCGTTAAGGAACTTAAAGAGTTAATTCGCGACCCAAAAATCCTCATAGGGATGATCGTTCTTCCGCTAGTAATGTTTCCAGTGCTCGGTGCCGTGCTCGGCTACGCAGCGCAAACAGCCCAAGAGCAGGCTCAAAAAGCCACGTTTCTCGTAATAAACAATGATGGTGGAAACTGGTCTCAAACATTTATTGCTTTTTTGAACACTTCGATCAAAACTATCGTCATTAACGATATCACTCCGCAGCAGGTTTTGGAGCAAGACTTGTTAGCACAGAATAACAGCACGCAGTTTATCGAGATTCCAGCAGGTTTCAGCGCAAACATGACTGCCCACTCAAGCGGTGCCCTCAATGTTACGGCCACAGTGGGCGTCTATGGAGTTTTCCAAGGCGGAGCGATTTTCTCCAACATCGCCTCGTCAGGCATCACCGTTCTCGTAAGCAGTTTCAACAGATACATAGCGCCAGACCTCGTTCGCACCACACAATCAACCATAATTAAGGGAGAAATCCAAACAGGCATAGACCCTGCCACGCTTTCTAGTTTGCTACTTTCGCAGACTATTGCCTTGCCAATCACTATAATGATTATGCTTACTTATTCAATGCAGATAGCGGCTACTTCTGTGGCTATGGAGAAAGAGGAGAAAACGCTTGAAACTTTGCTAACAGTGCCTGTGGATCGCTTTGCCATTCTCATGGGCAAATTGTCCAGCACAATAATCGTTGCGGGTGTTGCTGCCGTGACGGTTATGTTTGGTTACAATTATATGCTTGGTTCTATTACGATGAGTATCCCAAGTAATATGTCTGTGGATTTGGTGAAGCTAGGTCTTGTGCCTTCACCTTTTGGCTATTTGCTCCTAGGTATATCGCTTTTCATAACATTGCTGTCGGGCTTAGCGTTAGCGGTTATTATGTCGGCGTTTGCCGAAGATGTTCGAGGTGCAACTGCACTGGTGGGTTACATTTATCCGTTGATTTTCATTCCTGCTATGGCTTTGATGTACTTGGACATTAACACGTTGCCTCTGGCGGTTAAAGCTGTGTTTTTTGCGATTCCGTACAGTCAGCCGATTATAGCTTCCAAAGCCGTGATAATGAACGACTATCCAATCGTAGTGTTTGGCATAATATACGTTGCCGTGTTCACCATAGTCGTGATGTACATTGCGTCGCGGTTGTTTGCAACAGAAAAAATCTTAACTGCAAAGCTAAAGCTCAAGCGAAGAGGCTCCAGAAAGACAGCTGAACAAACCGAGTGACAACTGTGTGCGTTGCGTTCAACTAGCTTCATGCTTGCAACATTGGCTATGAATGGTTTGAAGCACAATTGCAACCTACACTGGTGGTTTAGTAGCGTTTTTTGCTGTTAAGCCTTCACGCATCCATTTTTTAAATTCTTTCGAGGGCGGATAGTCCACGTAAAGCCTTTTTCGTCCATATTCCAGAAACGTGTTCTCTTGTCCTGCGAATTCAGCCGCCGTCATAACCGTATGTCCCACCTTGAGTGCTGCGTCATAAACTTGACGTGTTCTTTGTTGCCACTGCTCGTCTCTTAGCGCGTGATGTTCTAAAACAGTTAGGGGCACGTTTTCAACAACGCTTGCTAGATTTTTCAATCCAGTCTGCAATTGTGCTTCGTCAACTTTAAAGCTGCTGAGGTAAAAAGGTGGTCCACCTATCATGATTACTTGCGGCTTTGCTGCTTTAATCAGTTCAAGCGTGTGTGTTGACATAGGACCTTGAACGTCTGGCGCGAACATGAACCTTTCACAGTCATATTCGATTAGCGCCATTATTGTCCAGCCGAGCATTGAGTTTTCCGGTCCGTGGAAAACGGGTTCCGAGAAACTCAAACGCGTATTCTTCCCAAATGTGAACGTTTTGCCGTCTGCAGCTTCCAGTTCCTTGGCGTGTTTGCCGCCTGTCTTCTGGAAAAGCCATGCCCGTTGTCTTTGGCTGGCGTTGATTTTCTCTTTCGGATTCTTCATCAGGACAGTTTTTGATTGGTAAATTTGCCTTGCGGTTTCGTTTGCTTCTGTCCAGTTAACCACCCAATCCTCAAATGAAGGCGTGTGATGGTCAAAGTGATAGTGGCTTATGGTGACCACTTCAGCTTTGTCAGCGTTTTCTGCAATGCGTGTTCTGAGCTTAGCTATGGTTTTGAATTCTGTGGGGTGTGGCGGCAAGCCGAAACGGTTCGGGCACAATGAGATTCCAGCGTCCAAGAGCACTCTTATGTCAGGAGTTTCAACGAAAGTGCACATTGACCTGACGCCGAAGCTTTCCGCAGCTAACGGCGTCACCTTAATTTTATCCAGCATTTATCTTAGCCTTGTAACGCCATGTGCCTTATGGCTCTATAAGTTTTTATGCTAGGAAAAGCAAAAAGTGCGTTTGGTGGGCGATGACGACTCTGGCCCCGAAGACGCTCTGTGGATGATTTGGATCTTGAGTGCGTAGCGCAATTTAGGTGAATTAATGAGTTGCCTGAATATGCGCAAAGAGCCCACTAAGGAGAGTACAAATCACAGGAGTTGCTGTTTGCTAAAAACGTCTACAACATTCCCGGCAAAGTTGGTTACATTAAAATTTAATCCCAAAGCCCAACGCGCGTTAACCGCAAAATCAGCTGAGAAACAAAAAAAAGAAAGGCGTTTGGGAGCTTTGCGTTAAGCTCCTCTATTTCGTGTTGCTATATAGTGGCTTAACTATGCGTGAACA
This sequence comes from uncultured Candidatus Bathyarchaeia archaeon, assembly GCA_964354015.1. GTDB lineage: Archaea > Thermoproteota > Bathyarchaeia > Bathyarchaeales > Bathycorpusculaceae > JAOZHU01. The sequence continues at coordinate 1,968 of CAYGYB010000019.1, read as the reverse complement.
GAGAGTCCGCGAGTGCCGGATTCACTGCGATATCATAGATCCTCAGTGTATCTCCAGTGGTTGGGTAGGTGTATGTGTACTCTCCAGAGCCCGCCCATCCAGCAAGGCTACTTTCGTATGCCTGCCATGTGCTGTTCCATGTGCTCCATTGGCTTGTGAACGCCGTTGACATGTCAGTCCATTCGCCACTGGAATAAAGCCATGCTTCTTGCAGAGCCCCGTTTATCATGTAGATCATGGTTTCACCGTCTTCTGAAAAGACGCCTTCGATGCGCATCATCATGTTGGATGTTCCAATGTTCTTCGCCGAATAGGTGTACCCGAACAATAGTGGGTGCGACGCGTTTCCCGAGGTGTAACTTACGCTGAATTTCATGCTGCTTGCCCCTGCGACTGGGTTTGTCTGAGATGGTGAAGGCGTACTAGATCCTGGAGTAGCAGTTGACCCTGGAGTGGCAGTTGCGCCAGCCGAAGGCGTTGGACTGGTGTTTGAAGACGAACTAGACTTGTTTCCCATTAACAAATAGATGCCGACAACAGCGGCCACAATTACAATAACAATGACAATTACAGCCATCAAAGTCTTCCGAGAACTTTTTGCAGCTGGCGGCGGTGGCGGTGGAGGAGCAGCCATTGCAACATGCTTTATCATATTTTTCTTCATTTTTATCCCTATCCTCATTGGAGTAGATCTTTTGATAAAACTTTCGGCTAACCACAAAATAAGCAAGTTGCGCGCACCCAAAACTTTTATCTGAAACGTGCTAAAGTGAGTTTTTCCACTTAACCTTTCTATATAAAACACGTATAGTCTTTCCCGAGCAGATAGCACTGCCTATTTATAGTTTATATAAGGGGGCTATAGTTTTTTCCACGCGCTAGTCCACTACTGTTACAGCTTCTTTCGCAAGCTAAATTCCAAGCTTATCCAAGAAAAAGGGAAAAAAGATTTATGATGCTTGACATTTCTTAAGCAGCCGTTGCCACCGTTCATCAGTCATGCTCTGCATTTCTTCAAGCAGTTTCCTGTTCTGCGGCGCAAACAAATGCCTAAACCGCCCTTGCCCCTGCAAGTAATCAGTCACAGGCTTCTTCTTTTGCGGAGCCAACGCAATAAGCTTGCTTGGCGTGGACAATTGACATTGCCCCTTGACGGATTCCCACAAGGGAAACACACAACTCTCCACCGCCAACTTCGAATACTCAATAGACTTAGCAGGTTCGCTTCGCCAACCTCGCGGACAAGGCGCAAACACGTGCAAAAACGCTGGGCCATCAACTTCCAAGCCCTTGCGCGTTTTCACAAGCAAATCGCGCCAGTAATACGGCGAAGCAGTAGCCACGTAAGGCATCTCATGCGCCAACATAATCTCCGCAATAGGCTTCTTATACTCGAGCTTCCCAGGATTCACAGTGCCTGCTGGAGTTGTCGTTGTCGCTGCACCATGTGGCGTTCCGCCGCTTCTCTGGATACCAGTATTCATGTAAGCCTCATTATCATAAAGCACAAAAAGGAAATCGTGTCCTCGCTCAACCGCACCTGACAACGCCTGCAGCCCTATGTCGTAAGTGCCACCGTCTCCAGCAAGCGCGATAACATCAACATGCTCCTGCTTCAATTTGCCTTTCTTCTTCATTATCTTCAAAGCCGCTTCAATGCCAGAAGCGTTCGCGGCAGCAGTTTCAAAAGCCGTGTGCAGCCAAGGCAAACCCCAAGACGTATACGGGTAAATCGACGAAGCCACTTCCATGCAGCCAGTCGCTTCAGTCACTATTGTCGGTCCTCGTGTAGCTTTCATTATCAACCTCAGCACCGTTGCTGGTACACAGCCTGCACAGGCTCTGTGACCTGAAAGGAACAGCTCTGGTTTTTCAGCAATATCTTTTGTAGTGAATTTCCATTCTTCAGTCATTCCCTTTCATTCCTCCCTTTGCTTATTCTCTTAGCCCCAAGTATTGTATTGGCTT